>JAKQNG010000341.1 GCA_029565915.1 Deltaproteobacteria bacterium | reverse complement strand
GCCACGAGCAGTGCGACGACGGCGGCAACGAGGACCAGGACGGCTGCAGCGCGACCTGGTCCTCGTTGCCGCCGTCGTCGCACTGCTCGTGGCCGTCCTGGACGGTGCCGTCTCCGCAGTGAGGCCCGAGCTGGCAGCTCGTCAGGCACCCGCCGTACTCCGCCGCGTCCAGGGGCGAATTGAGCTCGCCGAAGTCGCAGACCTCGTTGCCCTCGGCCTGGACGACGCCGTCGCCGCAGTAGGGACCGAGCAGGCAGTCCGGCGCACAGCCGCCGTACTCGCCGGTGTTCGCGCCGAGGTCGCACTCCTCACCCAGCTCGACCTGGATGATGGCGTCGCCGCAGTAGCCCGGCACGCCGCAGTTCTCCGTGCAGGAGCTGCCGGGCTGTCCGTTGAGCTCGCCCTCGTCGCAGGTCTCTCCGCCCTCCTCGGTCTGGATGATCCCGTCGCCGCAGCGGGGGCCGAGCAGGCAGCCGACGCCGCAGTAGCCGTAGCCGCCGACGTTCACGCCGTCGTCGCACTCCTCGTCGCCGTTTCTGATGCCGTCCCCGCAGTAGGGGTTCAACAGGCAGCTCGTCGAGCAGCCGCCGTAGGCGCCGTCCACGTTCGCCGCGCCGTCGTCGCACTCCTCGCCCGGGTCGAGCTGAGCGTTGCCGCAGCTCGGCGGGAAGACGCAGCCCGGCGCGCAGCCGCCGATGTTGTAGCCGACGGTGATGTTGCGCCCGTCGTCGCAGGCCTCGTCGCCGTTCACGACGCCGTCGCCGCAGAACGGGCCGAACTTGCACTCCGTGGTGCAGCCGTTGTAGGTCGTGTCGTCGTTCATGCCGTCGCCGAGGTCGCACTCCTCGCCGGCGGTCACCTGGCCGTCGCCGCAGCGGGGGGTGCAGACGGAGCGGACCGTGCTGAACCCGGACAGCGTGAGCTGGTAGTTCGACTCGCGCGGGTGGCGGTCGGCGTGGAACACCACGATCTCGTAGATCTTGCCGTCCTCGAGCCCGAAGTCCTGGTTGACCCGCACGTTCCCCTCGAGGCGCTCGTGCGGGGCGCCGAGATCGAGGGCGAGCTGCCCGTTGACGAACACCCACACGTCGTCGTCGCCGGTCATGGCAAGCGTGGCCGCCGTTTCGCTGTCGTACACAAACCAGTAACTCAGTTCGGACGTGAAGTAGAAATTGTGCAACGCGGCCTCTCCGGTCACGTCCTCTTCCCACGGCCAGCTGTCATATCCGTACTCCGCCGGAATCTTGGCCTCCGCTGTCTCCGTCCCGATGCCGTCCGCGGGGAAGAACAGCGGCGTTCCGTCGTAGTACTCACTTTCACAGCTGTACCCTTCGTAGTTGTACTCACAGGGATAACAATCCCCAGACGTACAGGGCGAATACGCAACAACCACTTCTGCCTCCCACTGTTCACCGGCGTCGCCCCAACGGTTGACGAAGCCGTCCGCACCGTCGGGATACAGCACGATCTCATCGATGCGGGACACCGGCGCATTGTACCACTGTACCAGATTCGCCGCGCAGTGCGTCGCTGCCAACGCCGTTGGAACGGGCTTGCCGTCGGCGCCCAGCGTGTCCTCCACCATGCCGGCGCGGGTGCCGCTGCAGGTCACCCCGAAATCCGCGTGGGCTTCTGTGAAGTCCCGGTATACCGCCTTGATGGTCATGGGGCAGGCGCCGCCGCAGCCGGGTTCTTCGCAAATGGAGCCGATTTCTTCTTCGCAGGTGGGCGAACAGCCATCACCGGCGTCCAGGTTTCCATCATCGCACGCCTCGTCCACGACGATGCCGTCCCCGCAAACCGCGCCGCACACGCCGATGAAACACGAAGGTTCCACCTGGCAGATTTCGGAACAGCCATCAAAGGGCACCGTGTTGCTGTCGTCGCAGGTCTCCTGCTGGGTGGTGTAGCCATCGCCGCAGATGGGCGGCCCGATTTCGTTGATGCAGTTGTCGGTATCTTCCCACTCGCCGCCGGCGCACAGCTGTTCCAGCACGCCGCCGTTGCCGCAGAGCGTATCCCCGGCCCGGACATCACCATCGTTGCATGCGGGAGTCGTCTCTGTTTCGGTGTCAACGGTTTCAGTGTCAACGGTTTCAGTATCCACCGTTTCGGTATCGACGGTCTCGGTGTCGACGGTCTCAGTATCCACCGTTTCGGTATCGACGGTCTCGGTGTCGACGGTCTCGGTATCCACCGTTTCGGTATCGACGGTCTCGGTATCCACCGTTTCAGTGTCAACTGTTTCGGTATCGACCGTATCCGTGTCTTCTCCCAGACAGACCAGCGTGTCCTCCCACTGTCCACCGTCGCACAGTTCCATCAGCACGCCACCTTCGCCGCAGGGCGTATTGCCGGGGCGGGTGTCTCCATTCGTACACTCCGGATCCGGAACGCAGGAACTGCCCACCAGATGGAAATTGTCCTCACAGCCGCAGACATATCCACCGTCGATGTTGGTGCAGGTGCCGTGGAGTTCGTCGCAGTCGTCTTCCTCCTCGTCGCATTCATTCACGTCCGTGCACAGAAGGCCCGTACCTTCCCACCCATCATTGCAGGTACACACAAAAATCTGGCCGCTGTCGTTGCACGTGGCATTCGGATCGCAGGGATCGTCGGAGCAGTCGTACACCACATCGGTATCTGTCGTTTCCGTTTCGGAATCGGTGTCCGGCTGGTCGGAATCCGTATCCACCGGTTCGCTGTCGCTGTCCGTGTCGGTATCAGTGTCTGTGTCCGTATCCGTATCGGTGTCCGTGTCCGTATCGGTGTCCGTGTCCGTCGCACCGGAGAAGCAGATCGCTTCTCCTTCCCGGATGGCGCAGGTGGCATCCTGCACCGAACAGTCGTCCCAGTTGGTCCAGACGCCATTCACACATCGCTGAATCATCCGACCGCTGCAGTCGGTCCGCCCGTCTTCGCAGGCAGGAGGGTTGTCCGGACTGCCGCAGGCGAGCAGGATCATCGGCAACAGTGTCCACAGAACCGGGTGCATTGCTTTCATGGCAGAACCTCCTCAGGTCGTCCGGCACATCATATCACGAACCGGGCGCCGGCCGCCAGCAGACCCTGCGGGATCGACCACTCAGGGGCGGATGAGGTGGACGTCCGGTGTGGGGGCGCTGGCAACGCCGTTGCCGGGATAGAAACCGGGGTGCGGCGGCTGATTGTAGGCGGTGTTCTGCCAGCTGATGGCAATGCGGTACACCGGATCGTGCATCAACGTGTAGAGACGGTGGCCGGTTTCCGTGGTGGTGGTGTAGAGGATCAGCGCATCATCCGTGTTCTGCCGCAGGATCAGCTCTTCGCGCCAGTCGCCCAGGATGTCCGCCACCAGCACGGGATTGGCCTTGGTGCCGTTGTTGGTCAATCCGGTGAACTGGCCCCATCGATCGTCCGTGGAGACCAGACGACCGTCCACCCAGCTGTCGATTTTCATGGCGCTCGGCGTGCTGCCGATCGAATCCAGAATCTCATCTTCCAGATTGCCGTCCCAGTAGATGCGGAAATTGATGGACGGTTTCGACGTGGACACCTGCGTGCCCGTCGGACCGAAGATCCCCGTCCCCGAGCTGGACCACATCTCATATCCCCGTGTTCCGGCGACAATATCCGCCGCCAGCCCGCGGCCGTTGTCCGTTCCGGTCTGCGTGCCCCAGATGATCGCACCGGTCCGGGCATCGTGCAGCTCATAGCCGTAGGCGGACCCTTTGTCCTCATGAACTTCCCAGACTTCGAGGCCGGCCCGATCCGGCGCCAGATCGCCCAGATGCATGGCGTCGCCGTGGCCGAGGCCCGTGCGGTACATGAACTGGCCGTTGTGATCGATGGCGCAGGCACCCTCGATGATCTCGTCAAACCCGTCTCCGTCCACGTCCCCGGCGGTGACATTGTGGTTGCCCTGTCCGTAACAACCCTGGCCGGAGGTGGCGCTGTTATGGGTCCAGCGCAGGGAAAACGTGGAGCCGTCCCAGTCGTAGGCGGCCATGGCCATCCGCGTGTAATAGCCCCGCTGCATCACCGCGCTGGGCCGCACGCCGTCCAGCCACGCGGCCGTGGCGAGGAAGCGGTCCACCCGGTTGCCATAGTCGTCACCCCAGCTCGACACGCTGCCCCTCGGTGGATCGTAATTGAGAGTCGCCAGTTCCCGGCCATCGCTGCCACGGAAAACGGTCACGTATTCGGGGCCGGACAGTACGTATCCGCCGCTGTTGCGGTAGTCCGCGCTGTCGTCATCCGACGCGGCCGGCCCTTTTGACAGATACGCGCCCGTGCCATCCCGTGTGCCCGGTGCGGTTTTGCAGACGATCTCCGCCCGTCCGTCGAGATCGAAATCCGCCACGACAAACTGGGTGTAGTGTGCGCCGGCCCGGATGTTCCGTCCGAGATCGATGCGGAAGAAGCGGTTGCCGTCCAGGTCGAGGCCGTCGAGATAGACGTTCCCGGTATGACCGCTCTGGGCGTTGTCCTTCGAGTTGCTCGGGTCCCATTTCAGCACGATGTCCCATTGCCCGTCGCCGTCCAGGTCGCCGACGCTGCCGTCGTTGGGACTGTAGGTATACGCCACACCGTCGGGCGTGGTCCCACCGGCCGGCCGCTGCAGGGGAATGCGCTTCGTCAGGCCCGTGGAAAACGGCGTGACCGCCAAAGAAGCATCCATTTCCACACCGCCGGAAACGGCCTTGACCACATAGCTGGACGACGCACTGCCTCCTGTGTCGGTGTAGTTCGTCCCGCCGGTAATGGGCGATCCGTTCAGCTTCGCGCCGTTCCGGTAGAGGTTGAATCCCAGATCCCGCGGCTCGGTGCCGGAGAGGCGCCAGCTCACAAAGACATTGCTGCCCCCCGTATGAACCGCCACCACGCCCCGATCCAGCCATTCCAGGGCCCGCATGCCCTCCCCTTCCGTGTCCACTTCATCCGTATCTTCCGTATCATCCACCTCTGTGTCGTCCGTATCGACCAATTCCGTATCCACTTCATCCGCACAGGAACCTATCGTCAGGCCGCCACCTTCCAGGGTTGCGCTGTCGATGTTGGCCAGCCCGTCCGCTGTCGTGGCCACAATACCGATCCGGTTACGACCGGCGACCAGATCAAACTGTACCGTCGTGGCAATCCAGGTGGTCCAGGCGCCGCTGGCAGGAAAGTTCAGGTCGCTGACGACCGTTGCACCGTTCACCACCACATTCACCGGCCGATCCGTCGTCGCACACGCATGAACAAACGTGGCTGTCACGGTCTGCGCAATGGGTGAATCCACGGACCACTCGATGAGGGAGCCCATTTCGTTCAACGTGTTCACGTACCCGGTCCCGGTAAATCCCGCGTGCTCCGAATCAATGGTTCCGGCAGACACGCAGAAACCGTCCTCCAGCTCTTCAATCGTCAGTTCCACCGGCGTCGTGTCCAGCGGTTCCTCGCTGTCACCATCCGAATCGCTGTCCGAATCTGCATCGCTATCTGTATCTGCATCGCTGTCGCTGTCTGTATCGCTGTCGCTGTCTGCATCGCTGTCGCTGTCTGTATCGCTGTCGCTGTCCGTATCGCTGTCGCTGTCTGTATCCCCGTCGCTGTCTGTATCCCCGTCGCTGTCACTGTCTGTATCCCCGTCCGACGCCGCAGCGGTACCGCCGCCGCTGCAGGCCGGAAAACCGAGCCCTGCCATCAGCAACAGAAATGCCCAGTGGATGACCAGTTGCATGAACCAATCCTTTCGTATGACGGGACACACCCGCGTTGTTCCTGACTGAAGTGCCCGGCCATCCCGAAACGGGTGCCAGATTTGGACAGCTATTGCCCGACCGCTGACGCCAATTGATTTTTCAGCCCGGATGGCGACAAAAAAAGGTCCGGAACACGCCGTCGTGTTCGACGGTCCAGCTGGACAATCCCTTTTTACGGATTCGCTCGATAATCGGGACGGGCAGGATGGGCGTGACCAGCTCGTAGACACTCCGCGGCGCAAGGACATCGATATGGGCCAGGATTTCGGCAAGGGGTGTACCGCCGCTGTTGATGATTTCCGTCGCATCAAAGGTGGTGACCGGATATCCGGCCCTCATCCAGTCGGGTTCGTCGCCACCGAAGTCGCCGGTACCGTCCGCCACCTGAAGCGGCGGCTGTCCCGCGGCCCGGCGAAGGAAATTGACCAGCTCCGCCGGATCCAGCCCACCGGTGGCGGCCGCCTGCCGGAGCGTCACGATCCGGGCCACCGTACGGCGCAGGGCGGGGTTGCGCAGCTTCGCAAACTGGGGAGACAGGTTGACGAGGGTTTCTTCCAGCTCCGGATACAGCTCCAGAAAGCGGCCGACCTTCATGGCGGGAATGATATCGTCGCGTTCGTCCATCATTTCTTTTCATAGGAGAGAATCCGCTGCTCTCCTTCCAGGGCCCGTAGTGGAGCGATATCGTGGCTCATTTCCACGGTGCCGAGATAGTTTCCATCCCTGTCCCGGACCGCGTAGTAGGCGATATGGATCAGGCGCTCGCCCATTTGTATCCAGAAGGGCGCCACATCCTGCCTGCCGGAACGGAAATCCGCGATGATCTGTTCGACCACATGGACGCTAGCCGGCGGATGGCACAATCGCACGTCCCGGCCCAGGATGGCCCGGTTGCGATCAAAAATCCGTTCCTTTCCCTGCGAAAAGTACTTCACCCGATCCGAGGCATCCACAAACGTGATGTCGATGGGCAGCGTGTTCAGCATGGCTTCGAGTTCCGCCACCGTGAATGCACCGCTGTGCAACCGGATTCCCTCCGGCACCGCCGCGGTCTCCACGGTGGTCGCGGTCCCGTCGGGGTGCCAGTCCACGGGCGGATCGTACAGGCAGTAACCGATTTCGCCGGTCTGCCGGTGAATGGCGAGCCAGTCCACCTCGGAGAGCACGTCCATGGACATGGGCAGCAGGATCTGATCCTCCTTGAGGATCATGCCGGCCACGGCTTCGACGGCGGGTTTCACGGCCAGCTCGCACACGGCGCCGAGTTCGCCGGCGTCGGTCACCTCGCGCAACGCCGCGATGGCGCCCTTCAGAAGGTCCCGCGCCTCATCATGCTTGCCCCACATCACCTTTGGAGGACCCGTAATGCCGTTCTTTTCGAGAAACGGAAACAACAGGTTTTCCTTGCGGCGATAATGTTTGTCGACGTCCATCAGGCGGTTGAGTCCGGCCAGCAGCGCGTGCCGGGCATCGGCGGTATCCCCGGCAGCGGGCAGGTTGTCCAGCCGGGCAGAAACGGCATCACACTCTTCCTTGAGTCGCTCGTTTTCCCTGCGGAAGACGTCCACCGGATGCCCCGGCGGAACGGATTTCGCGTCGCCCTGATCGATGGTGCCGTCGAGCACCTTGTGGTGAATATCGCAGAGCTTCTGCACTTCCAGGGCCGGAAGACCCTCTGCGATCAGCTCCTGCTCCACCTGCACCACCTCGTTGTAGGGAATGCTCTTCAACAACTGCGCAATGCGGCCCCGGATCACATCCGGCGCCGTGCCGCGGTGCAGTTCCATAATCATGTGCTTCAACATGTTCCGGCGCGCTTCTGCATTATCGATGATCTCACTCATGTCTGCTCCTTTTCGAAACGTCCTTTACAGGGCACTGAAAAATTCCCACATGCCTTCCGGCGCGAAGGCCGGCCAGTTGTGGTCCTGATCGTGTTCGCAGAAATGCACCGGATACCCCGCGTTGCACCCGGAGAGGGCAACACATTCCGCCGGGCCGCTCTGTGTCGGTGCATCTGCGGTGCAGCCGTTCTCCGCCGCCCAGTAATCCCGCGATGATTCACCCTGGGAAAACGCCACTGTGGAATCGGGATTGCCGTGGGCGATCCAGACGGCGACCTCGCCCGTACACACTGTGCCGCCAAACACCATGGGACCTCCGCCGGCCACGGGCGCGATGGCCCGCAGCACGTCGCCCCGCACACAGCCCAGGTAATTGCTGAAGAAACCACCCGAACTGTGACCGGTGGCGAAGACCCGGTCTTCATCGAGGCACAACAGGCCCTTCAACTCCGCAAGAACGTCATCAAAGAACTGTGCATCCCCATCCGCCGCTTCACCGGGAACAAAATTCCAGGCCGTAGTCACGTAACCCACAAACTCCTGATAGCTCTCCAGTGCATCCATGTGCACAACCACCGCGCTGTCGCCCATGGCGGACAGAAGGTTGCCGTAGTACTGACTGCGGAACTGTTCGGCGTTGGAAGTCATGCCATGGAATGCAAACACGATCGGATAGGAGACATCTGCATCATAGTCGGCGGGCAGGTCCAGAATGTACGTCCTGTCGCCACCGCCGCTGGAGATGGTCCGGTTGCCCGTTGAAGGAGGAACCTCGCCGCAGCCGGACGTGGGCAGCGGTCCTTCCGTGTCCGTGTCGGAATCACTGTCCGTGTCCGTGTCGGAATCGCTGTCCGTATCCGTATCGGAATCACTGTCCGTGTCCGTGTCGGAATCGCTGTCCGTGTCCGTGTCGGAATCGCTGTCCGTGTCGGAATCACTGTCCGTGTCCGTGTCGGAATCGCTGTCCGTGTCGGAATCGCTGTCTGCATCCGCATCACCGGATCCGGTGTCCTGACATGCCGTCGACAGTGCGACGAGCAACAACGCCATGAGTAAATGCATGATGTCTCCTTCGTTGTCCGCAAACGCGGGTTGAGAATGTCATCCTAATCTGTTTCCAGCGAAAATCGAACCGCTATCTCCACACCGGCCTGCGCAACAGCGGCGCGAAAGCGGTTGTCCGGAGGAGTAACGCCCGCTACACTGCAGAAGATGGCCACACCGTCCCAGTCACTGTTCATCCTCGCACCGGATACGACCACCGCCAGTCACATCCGTCACCGGTGTTCCCTGCGGGGGTTCGACGCGACAATCAGCCTCCCCGATGACCGGTCCCGCATACAGAAGGCCATGCAGGCCATGGACGACGCGACTACGCCGGTGCTGCTGCTGGTGCCGGACCAACGAATGACCATGGAACCCGTCCGCCTGGCGCAGCACTGTCTGGAACGCCGGGGACTGTTTCTGGTCTGGAAGGGAGAAACCGACGACAGCGATGCCTGGATTGCCCATCAGCTGTTGTCCGGCAGCGGCGCGCTGATCGACACCTGCCTCGACGTGCTGCTGGACGCGGCCATGGTGTTCATCTGTACCCGGCCGGCCGGATTCTTCCGCGTGCGGATATCGGATTCCCGCAGTGATCTCGGTCGCCGCCTCCAGGGAAGCCTCGGCGGAATCGGCCGTGGAAAAGGCCCGTCCCTGAACCTCGTCATCGACGGGGATGGCGCTGTCCGGATCGCCGATCGCTCGACCACCGCCTCCCTTTTGTCGGGTCCACCGGAACTGGCGCAGGTATGTCAGCTGCTGCGCGGAAGAACACAATCAATTCCAACACCTGACCCGACGGTTGTTCCCGACGATGAGATTGTGTCGATGATTGTGCGCCCGCCGGCGCGGATGCTGTCGGAAACGGCCTCCAAACGCCTCCTGGCCGCCTTCGGAATGACCCTGCCGGACGAAAGCCTCTGCCAGTCCCCCAGTGCCGCGGCGCGCTTCGCCCGACACAGTGACGGGCCGTTCGTCCTCAAGCTGGTCCGTCCCGGGCTCCGCAACAAAAAAGAAATCGGCGCCGTACGAGAGGGCCTGCACTCGGCCGCAGACATCCGCTCGGCCTATCAATCTCTGGTGGAGCTCGGACAGCGGCTCCGGCCGCCCGATCCACTTGGCATCCTCATTTCGCAGCAGGTGAATGGACACGTCGTTGCACTGCGCCGCATCCGCCACGGGATATTCGGGGACCTGCTGCTGCTGGAGAACCCCGGGCGAACCCCGACAACCGGCATCGGCGCTTTTCCGGCCGACGCCCCGGCCTGGCAGATCCGCCGCAGCCTGGATGCACTGGGCCCTGGCGAGGAAGCCGCCGACGCACTGACGGACAGCCTCTTCCGGTTCGCCGCAGCCCTGCGCATTTGCGGCAGTCGCATCGCTGACGCCGAAGGCCTTCTGGCTGTGCCGGAATCGGGACCCGCGCTGCTGGTGGACGCCTTTATCGCCATCGCCGACGACCCCGAAAATCAAAAATAGACATCTTTTTTTAACAAAATATACATTTCATATTGTGTGACTTCCGTCGCCGCCGTAAAATCGGGTTGCTGGCTCGCCATCTGACCAAAGGAGAACAAAAATGAAAAGCATGCCCATCATTCTGTTTGCCGTCTGCGCCGCGGCGCTCGGCTGCACGGAGACCACCCCTGCCCCGGATTTCGGGGACGACACGGAAACCGATTCCAACTTGGATTCGGATACCAGTTCCGACACCGATGTGGACACGGACTCGGATACCGACACAGATACCGATACCGATACGGACTCAGACACGGATACCGACACAGACACGGACACCGACAC
>JAKQNG010000340.1 GCA_029565915.1 Deltaproteobacteria bacterium | reverse complement strand
CTGACAATCCCTATACCCGCCGTTACGACACCGGGTTCCGTCCTGTCCGGACAATCTTCGAGTAGTTCTTCCTGACCACGGCTGTGGTAGAATCCGGTTCATGAAAACACATCGTGAATTCAAATCGGTTTGTGCCGAAGTCGGCTGGACCTGCGAGACCCACTCATGGCGGTATGTCTCTCCGACGAAACACCTGGAATCATCCTGTTCCTGGGGTGGATGCGGCACGGTCATGGTTCCCGACGAACAACGCGCAGCTAAG
Source organism: Deltaproteobacteria bacterium (assembly GCA_029565915.1). Classification (GTDB taxonomy): domain Bacteria; phylum Myxococcota_A; class Polyangia; order JAAYKL01; family JAAYKL01; genus JAKQNG01. The sequence goes on along the minus strand of JAKQNG010000340.1, from coordinate 50,137 downwards.
GAATACCGCATTGGCAGCAGATGGAGCCATGTCCGGGATTCGGTAGAAAGTTATGGAATCAATAAAGCTTTGCTGTTCCGCACCATGGGAACCAATGCAAAAGTAACCTACACCTACTGAGGATAGCATTATGGAACAGTACACCTTTCCCTCAATAGGATTGTTTTTTCTTACGGCAATTACAGTCGCCTGCAGTGCATGCGACAAAGCAGATGGGTCCGAAAACTCTCATCAACCATATGATGCGCTTTCTGGAAGAGAAACCAGTCCAGTGATCGAATGGATTCAAATTGAACACGGTTCATATATTTTTGGTTCCGACCCCGAGTATCCTTGTAGGGGAGGAAATGAAAAGCAGGTTCCAGTCACGTTGACCCGTTCTTTCTTCATCGCATCTACGGAAGTTACACAGGCTCAGTGGGAAGCGTTGGCGTTCCCGAACCCATCAAAAAACATCGGGGCGGATAAACCGATCACATACATCAATTTCTATGAGGCTGCGGTCTGGTGCAACAAGCTCTCTCTTCTTGAAGGACTGGAGACCTGTTACGACTTCTCATCATGTAGAAACGATGTAGGCGTCGGCTATCCCGACGGACTCGAACAAAGCGATGAACAAGGCTCCTGGAATCCGGATTACAATTTCAACTGTTCCGGGGAGATTCACAAGTATGAGGACTGGTATGCCTGTCCGGGTTATCGACTGCCAACGACAGCGGAGTGGGAATATGCCGCGAAAGCCAACGTGACGGAAACCCGTACCTACGGTGGTGATCTCATCGGCGAACAGATCGGACATTGCAGCGAGCAGCCGTCTCTCAACGACATTGCCTGGTATTGTTTCAATTCCGGCGATGAACTGCACCCAGTCGCGCAGAAACTGCCGAATCCGTGGGGCTTGTATGACACGTTGGGGAATGTCTACGAATGGACAGACTACTTTGCAGATGGACAGCCACTGGACTACGAGAACCCGGATCAATCGATGACTGATCCCATTGGACCGCTCACCGGAAGATACAAGGATCTGCGAGGGGGGAAGTTCATGTCGACGGGCTGTATAGTAAACCCAACCTGGCAATATGGTTTCTACCCATACGGGATTCGTTACGACACCGGTTTCCGGCCTGTCCGGACGATCTTCGAATAGTTCTTCCTGATTCTGTCGTGGTAGAATCGTCTTCATGAAAACAGACATGATGATCGAATTGGTTCACGGCGAAACCGGGTGGACATGCAAGACGCATGAGTGGACATGGTATTCTCCAACCGGCAGTCCGGGGACATCCTGTTCCCGGGGTGGATGCTCCACGGTCATGTCCGGGATTCGGCACGGGCACTCAATGCAAATAATCCAATCAAGGCCGATCTGTTCCGAGATAGGGACGGGCACAATGAGCCTTTTCCGATTTCCGGATGGGGCCGTGGCGGCTTGTCATTTCCGTTCTCCTGCGGTCTGAGGCGGGTCGTTCCGCCTTGACACTGTAACACTGTCGATCGGGACGCCGTTCATTCCCCCGTTCATTCCCGACGTTTACTTTCGAGGGCATCCTGTGGTAGCGATGGCGCGCCCGCGGGGCGAGGGAAAGGCGTTTCATGATTTTTCTGTCCGACATTTCGATTCAGCACGGCTCCCAGGTGGTGTTCGACAAGGCGTCGTTTCAGATTCTGGAAAACCAGCGCATCGGCATCGTGGGCCCCAATGGCGCGGGAAAGACAACAGTCATGCGGCTGATCGTCGGGGAGGAAAAGCCCGACAGCGGCGAGGTGAACCGGTTGAAGCGCGCGGTGGTCGGCTACTTTTCCCAGGAGGTGGGCGACATGCGGGGGCGGAGCGCCCTCTCGGAGGTGATGGCCGTCGCGCAGGATGTCATTGCCCTCGGCGAAGAGATCAAGTCGCTGGAAGCGGCCATGGGAGAGCCCTGCAGCGAAGAGGAGATGGCCGCGATCCTCGAGCGGTACGGCGACGCGTTGAACGAATTTGAACACCGGGGCGGCTACGATCTGGAGGCCCGGGCACAAAGCGTGCTGACCGGCCTGGGCATCGGGCCCGGCGAATACCACCGGCCCGTGGAGACATTCAGCGGCGGCTGGAAGATGCGCATCGCGCTGGCCCGGATCCTCACCCTCCATCCGGATGTGCTGCTCCTCGACGAGCCCACCAACCACCTCGATCTGGAGTCCATCCTGTGGCTGGAGCAGTGGCTGTCGTCCACGTTCAAGGGCGCCCTCGCCATGACCAGCCACGATCGGGAGTTCATGAACCGCGTGGTAACGAGCATCGCCGAAGTGGCGGACCGCACCATCACCATGTACAGCGGCAACTACGATTTCTACGAGCGGGAGCGCGCCGTCCGCCGGGAGCAGCTCATCGCCAGTCACCGACGGCAGCAGGAGATGGTAGCGAAGGACGAGGAATTCATCGCCCGGTTCAAGGCCCGGGCCTCCCACGCGTCACAGGTGCAGTCGCGGGTGAAGAAGCTCGAAAAAATTGACCGGATTGAGCTGCCCGGCGAACAGCGCCGGGTGAAATTCGAGTTTGCAACACCGCCCCGCAGCGGCGACGACGTGGTCGACTTCCGCCAGCTGGGAAAGATCTGGCAGGATGAACACGGCGACAAATCCGTGTTCGGCGGTGCCTCGGGTCTCATCCGGCGCGGTGAAAAGGTGGCCGTGGTGGGGGTGAACGGCGCGGGCAAATCCACATTCCTCAAGGTGGTGGCCGCGCAGACGGCGCCGACGGAAGGAACGATGACCACCGGCGCCAATGTGCACATCGGGTATTTTTCCCAGCACGCCCTGGAAATCCTGAACCCGGATAAAACGGTGTTCGAGACCCTGTACGAAACCCTTCACGAAGCGTCCATCGGCAGCGTCCGCAGCCTGTGCGGTGCGTTCCTGTTTCAAGGAGACGAGGCGGACAAGAAAATCCGCGCGCTGTCCGGCGGCGAAAGAAGCCGGGTGGTGCTGGCAACCCTGCTGGCAAAACCCCTCAACTTTCTCATCCTGGACGAACCCACCAACCATCTGGACATGACGTCGCGGGAAATCCTCCTGGAGGCCCTGCAGGCATTTGAAGGCACCGTGCTCATCGTGAGCCACGATCGCCATTTCCTGCGGTCACTGGTCACCCGCGTTTTCGAAATCGACCACGGTGAGATGCGCGTCTGGGAAGGGGGATACGACTACTACCTGGAGCGGCTGATCCCCGCTGACCCGCGAACACCCCGCCCCGTTTCCCCGTGATTGGCGCGTTCGCTTCCGATAGTCCAATTCTTCAATGATTCCAAGCATCCCGACCGGGGTGCTCTTCCCAGAGTTGGATCACGAAATAATTCTGACAATTCCCTCTGATCGTTGATATCATCGGTTTTGAAATGACAGAAACAGTGCGAACGGTTTGGATCGCGGCGGTTTTCACAAAACAGGACGTTCGCTGCAAACAACAGGAGACCCGATGATGAAATATTACTTTCTATTCATTGCGTTACTGGGAACGCTCGCCTGCGGCGAAAAGTCCGGGACATCCGAAGAACAATCGGTGGCACAGCCGGTGACTCTGAGCGGATCCGTGGAAAAGGGTCCGTTCATTCTCGGCACCTCGGTTCGCGTTTCCGCCATGGACGCTGCCGGAAATCCCACAGGGCTGACCTTCGACACGCAGACGACCAACGATCTGGGAGAATTCTCGGTGGTGATTGACTACCAGGGCTACGCTGCACTGGAAGGAAGCGGGTATTATTTCAACGAGCTGACCGGCAGTCTGTCCGGGGCAAATCTGACGCTCCGGGCCTGGGTGGATATCGCCGATGCCTCTCAGCAGTCGACCCATATCAATCTTGTCACGCATCTGACTTTTCTGCGGGTCAGCCAACTGATTGCCGAAGGAATGGATCTGGGTGCGGCCATTCTTCAGGCGGAAGATGAATTGCGGGAAGCCATGGGAATCACGGTTTCAGATTACGTTTCCACGCAACCCGGATCGGACATGCGGATCACCGGCGGCGACAGTGCGGACAACGCCTATCTGCTTGCGGTCAGCGTGGTCATCCTGCAGGCAGGACAGCGCCGGGGTGGATCTCCGGACGCGAATGTGCAGGAGATCACCAATACCATTGCGTCTGATCTGGCAATCGACGGCACCCTTGAGGCCGGAATGGTGGAGGAACTCCAGGCGGCCATGCTCTCCCTGAACCCGGACGTGATTGTCGAAAACCTGGAAAACCGGTTCCTCGATATCGGTTTGACCGAAGATGTGCCGGACTTCATCGGCATCCTGAATCTGACCCAGAGCAATGAAATCACAGACATCGTATCCGGATTAAGCTTCAGTTGTGCCTTGAGTGCGTCTGGAGACGTCCATTGTGAAACATTCTCGGAAGGGGAAGACATGGTTCCACCCGAAGGCATCCGGTTCCGATCCATCGCGGCGTCGATGGACGAAACCTGCGGGATCACCCTGGATGGAGATCTTCGTTGCTGGGGAACCGTTGCCGAATACTTTCCTGCGGAGCTCTTCGAACATCAGTTCAACTACGTCACTGCAGTCCTGGACTCATGGTGCGGCGCAACGGACGAAAACCGGATCCTCTGCTGGGGAGGTGACGCCATAATCGCCGACCAGCAACTGGATGAGGCCATCGCCAGTCTCGTGATCGGGGCGAACAATGTCTGTGGGCAGACAGAGACCGGGAGTTCCTTCTGTTGGCCACTTCGCGATACGGCGCCGCAGGCGACCCTTCCTGACGGTCTGGTGACGCTGGTTTCCGCCTTTCCCCTGATGGCCCTGGACGCCGATGGCCAGCTGACCTACATTCCATTTCCAGGAACCAGTTATGAGGTTCCCGACGCCCATTTCACCCAGCTATCCTCCTGCACAACAATGGAAAACAATACCTGCGGGATCACGACCGAAGGCGCCATGGCGTGCTGGGGGGAATCTGTAAATGTCACGCTGACATCCGAGGTGCCCTTTGGGCAGAGCGCGGTTGGGAACTTCTTTGCATGTGGGCTGAGAACGGACGGTGCGGTGATCTGTACCGAGGAATTCGAATCACCCGATGGAGAATTCACATTCATCTCCGTCGGTGGATATCACGCCTGCGGCATTACTACTGACGGCTTCATGAGCTGCTGGGAATAATGCGCCCCCGGGAAGGGGGATATGACGACTACCTGGAGCGGCTGATTACTGCAGGATGATGACATTTCCACTCTGGAAGTCTTTCGCCTCTGCTGGTGCGCCTCGTGCAACCCATCGAGCTTCGCTTGAAACGAAAGAAGGCCCTCGCCAGGCTCTGCCTCTCGGATCATGCACTGCGAGCATCCCGGCTGCAGGAAGTTGTGCCGCTCGATGTGGATGGCCTCACGGCGAATCCTCATCTGTCGGACATTGCCGGACGGCTGGCCGAAAGTACATTGGGGTATTTTCTGGCGTCCATTCCCAGCCTGAATGTGGCTCACTTCCCCATGCGAGGCAACGAACCGGAAGTCGATTTCGTCCTGGCGATCGGTACGAAGCGGATCCCCGTCGAGGTGAAATCTCCGGTTGACGCAAATCGAGGGCGCGATGGAACCATGGGCACCCTTTTGCGTTCCCCTTTTCTCCGAAGCGGGTACGTGATACGCCGGGCGCATGATTCGCTGGCTTGTCGCGTTGCTGTTTCTGTGGGTTCCTCTTCGTGCTGCGGCCGAAGACTGCGATCCCGCCTGCCAGATGGAACGAGCCCGATCGTGTCTCGCCACAGCCGGAGCGTTTATGGCCGATGTACAGCACGAACGCATTCACCGGGGCGGAAAGGCTGCCGCACCCATGCGGGGCACCCTGCTTGTCGCCTCCGGCGGACGATTCCGATTGACCTACACGAACCCCGCCGGCACCGCGGTTGTCAGCGACGGTCGAACGGTGCGCGCCATCCCATCCCGGAACGGTACAGTTTTTTCGGAAGCGGTTTCAAATAGCCCGTTTGTCGCCATTCTCTCCGCATTGTTTCGACCAGCGCCGACCCCGGCGCATACGCTTCAGGGGCGCATCGTCGGTCGATCCGCCTCCTGGACGGTGGTCGAATTCACGCCCGTGTCCCCCACTGTGCTGGCGCGGCGAATTGCGGTAACCTTCGGCGACACGTGTCCGCTTGTCCGACGCATTCTGCTGGAAGACGGCGCGGGCAACTTCGTCCGCCTCACCTTCACCAATCCGCGGACCGTTCCGCTGCCGGCAGACGCCTTCTCGCTGCCGGACGCGACCGTTGTCTCCCCATAGGAATTGATTGAACTTGCCACCGGATTGGTTGTACGTTTGTTCAGTCAGAAGGAATCAGATCATCCATGGCATTAGATAACATTGTGGCCATCAACGTGGATCTGGGCGAAACCAGGGTTGCGCTGATCGAAAACGGCATGATCGCCGAGCTGCTGGTGGAACGCGCCCATCAGCGCTCCCGGGTTGGTAACATCTACAAGGGCCGGGTGACACGGGTGCTGCCGGGTATGCAGGCGGCCTTCGTGGACATCGGCCTCGAAAAGCACGCATTCCTGCATGCATCCGACCTGGTGGAGGACCTCACAGGGGAAGAGCCCGAATCCCGCGATGACATTCCCGAAAAGAAACCGGGCAGGAGTGTCGGCCGCTCTTCGTCCATCAGAGATTCGCTCAAGGAAGGCCAGTACCTGCCCGTGCAGGTTGCCAAGGACCAGATCGGTACAAAAGGCTGCCGGATTACCACCGAGGTTTCCCTTCCCGGCAGGCACCTCGTGTACATGCCCCTGTCCGCGAAGGGCGGCATCAGTCGCAAAATTGAATCCGAAGCGGAGCGGCGGCGGCTCGCCCGGATCATGGCACACCTCGACACGCCAAAGGGTGCGCTGATTGCCAGAACCGTGGCGTCCGGAGCTGGCGCGGATGCACTGGAGGCGGATGCCGCCTATCTTTGCGAAACCTGGGAAGACGTGCTGGCGAACTATGAAAAGAGAAAAAAGCCGGGCATTGTATATGAGGATTTGTCGTTGCCGCTGCGGGTGGCACGCGACAAGTTCAACGACTCGGTCGCGCGTATCATCGTCGACAGCGAAGACGTTTACAACGCACTGCGCACCTTCATCGACAAGCTGATTCCCAGCCGACTCGACGCCATCGAGCGCTATACCGGCGACGAGGCGATTTTCGAGGCCTTCGGCATTGAGACGGAGATCAAGCGGGCTCTGGAGCGGGTGGTGGAGCTGCCGTCGGGCGGCACCCTCGTCATCGATCAGGGAGAAGCCCTCACCGCGGTGGACGTGAATACGGGCAGGTTTGTGGGAAAAGGTTCCCGGGACCAGGAAGAGACAATCGTGCAGACCAACCTGGAAGCGGTGGAGGAAATTGCCTATCAAGTGCGATTCCGCAACATCGGCGGGTTGATTGTCCTCGACCTCATTGACATGGACCGGCCCGCCAACCGGCAGAAGGTACTCGCCAGATTGAAGGACGCGCTGAAGGATGATCGCGCCAGGACCTCGGTGAACGCCATCTCCCGGTTCGGACTGGTAGAGATGACAAGGGAGCGCACCACGGAGAGTCTGGGACGCCTGCTTCATGAGCGCTGTCCCTGGTGCGACGGTACGGGACACATTCTGTCCCGGGTGACCGTGGCCAATGAAATTCTGCGGGAAATTCCCATGCGGGCCGATGCCGCACACGCGGCTGATCACATTGAAGTGGAAGCGCATCCCCATGTGCTGGAGGTACTGAAAGGTGAATTGGCACATGCCATGGATGCGCTGCGCCAGCGACTCGGAAGGCGCATCGATCTTGTGGAAAGCCGGAGCGCACATCCCGAAAAATATGCGGTGCATTCGCGTCGGCCCGAAAAAGAATGAGGAGGAAGCATGAGCGATACACAGACACGCAGAAACGAAGAAAGGATGACCATCAACCGGGAGTTTGAGAGTTACGACGCGTTCATCAACGAGTACGTCACAAACATTTCCCGCAGCGGGGTATTCATCCGTTCGAAGAACCCGCTGCCCGTGGGAACGGATGTGAATCTGCGGTTCACGGTGATTACCGACGAAATTGAAGTCATCGAAGGGGCGGGAAAGGTGGTCCGCGTGGAAGAGGAACCGGCGGGCATGGGAGTGGTGTTTACGGCGCTGCCTTCCTGCAGCCGCAATCTGATCGAACGCCTTCTCGTGCGCAGGTAATTACGCGTGACCCTTGGGGGGTGACCATGCCAGCAGGTCGAGCTGTCCCGCGTCAATGACCGGGTTGTGAGGCGGTGTCCGGTTCCGCTTGCGCCGCGTGAGCTGACCCTTGGGGGATTCCGGCGTACCTGGGCTGGTGAGGGAGAACGGCGTTTCGCCGGCTTTGGAATACAACCTGTCCACTTCTCCCGCCGATATCCGGTGCGGTGTTTCCACGGAGGCCTTCCCTTCCTGCACGCGGTTCATCACGGTCCGCTTCAGGACATCGATCAGCTCACCGTAACGGCGTCTGGCTGCAGCGACATCCGCAATCAGATCCTCCAGTTTTTCTTCCACACCGACAAACTTCACAAGCTGCAGATGGGGACAGCCACCGGACGGTCCGGCGGGATTGACCGTACCGCAGGCCGGGCAGATGAAAATCGTCGCATCGCCAAGGGTGTAGCTTTTTGCCTCTCTGGTTTCCACGGAACGCATTGTAACAGGGTCTGCAGAAGAATTGAAATTTATGTCCCGCCCCGGAAACACCCGTTCAGTGGGTTTGCGGGGGCGCGGGCAATGGCAGGACAAACACGCCGGAAGCCGTGACGACAGACAGGGTGCGCCCGTCATCAGAGCTGATCAGCCGGGTGATCCATCTGTCCATGCCCGCCAGAGTCTGCCAGGTGCGGCCACCGTCCACGGACAGGAGGACGCGGCTGCGTTTGCCTGATTCCTGGCCCACGCCGATGACCACAGAACCCGGTTCCGCCGTGATCGTCGCCACGGCGGTGACATGGTGATGACCCGAACGGAAGAACGTCTGTCCACCGTCAACGGAGATATCCGCGCCGAGATCAGGTGCGCCGTGGCCGATGGCGATGGTATCGCCGTTCACCGAGATGGTTGCGCCGCAAAGCCCTTTCGCGTCGGCAGGCGCATACCATCCCGAAAGCGGGAGAGCTGTCTGCGGGTCGGCAATCCGATACAGGTGGAGGCCGCGACGGCTGGAAGCCAGAACCAGCGGTGCCTTGTCGTGGGTGCGGGAAATGGCGATGACGTGCATTTCCGGGCAGATTGGAACAGCCTGTTGATCGTCGATGTGCCACAGTTGACCGTCCGCCGTGAGGACGACAAGCGACTCCGTTTTTCCGAATCGGGCTGCTGTGACCACGCATCTTCGCGTTATCTGATCTCCCGGCGCGGAGAGATCCACCATCGTCGCGGCTGTGGGCAGCAATGTCAGGGAGGCGGCGTCCACGCACAGCACGCCCTGTGATTCGGTGCCGATAAACAGCCGGTCGCCCATCGCACTGATGCTCGTCGCAATAAATGAAACCGGCAGCGGAATTTTCTGCAGCAGACCGTCCGGACCATTCGCAAACAGCCCTTCTCCCACGGCCAGTGTTCGTTGCCCATGCCGCAGAATATCCACCACACTGCCGTCTCCGGAACCAATGCACCGGATGGAATCCAGTTCTTCGTCCCGTTCTTCGAGGCGTTCTTCGTCTTCCTCTTCCAGCGCAAACCAATCTCCCACAGGACCGTATCCCTCTTCTGCAGACGCGGGATTGCCGTCGGGTTCTTCGTCGATAAAATCAAAGAAATGGTGCAGGGGAAGGGGCGGGGAATCTTCCGCGAGGGGAGGAAGCTCACCCTCCGGGTCGAAATCTTCGTCTGTCCGGTTCCGGCGTCCGTTCATCGACGTCCCTCCTCCTTCTGCAGCAGCGCCATGACCTGTTTCATGTCATCCCAAACGGGTCGCTTGAGCGATGGATCCGACAGAAGGTGCTCCGGTGGCCAGGTCGGCATGACCGAAGCGTCCCCGCGCTGATGGAAGCGACCGCGCAGGGACTCCAGGGGCTCGTCCGTTTCCAGCAGTCGGGCGGTGACCCGTGGACCGAGGGCGACGATGACGCGGGGGTCAGATGCCTGTGCCAACCTGCCTTCCAGGTCGTTGAATGAGATGACGCGGTGGCGCTCCGGAGGCAGTCCCATGGCCGCAATGATCCGCTCGAGCAGTTCGGTTCCCGGTTTGTCGGCGCCGTCAGTGTCGCGGACAAACAGGACGTCCGGGCCCTGTCGATCCGGGGATGGGAACTCCGGCGAAGGGCGATGACTGGCAGCGGCGGATGAAGAGTCAAGGGACGCCGGAGAGGCATATCCGGATGCGTTCAGCTCCCTCTCCCACTGCACGCGACTGCGCGCATCCGCGATCAGTTGGAAAAGCGTGTCCATTGGCGCGTCGGTCATGGCGCGACCGGATCAGGAATAGGTGAAATGAAATTTGTGGCCGCAGATGGCAAAGACGTCGCCCTCGTCGATGCGTTTGGAATCCACGAGCTGGCTGCCGAACTCCACGCCGTTGGTGCTGCCCAGATCCTTGATGTAGTACGCGCCGTTGTGAAAGATGACGGCCGCGTGTTTTCTGGACACGTTCGGATCCTTGATGGCCATGTCCGTTTCCTTGCTGCCGCGGCCGAGGATGAACTGGTCCTTCTGAATGATGATTTTGCGGCCTTCATACACCATGGTGAGCCGGGGTCGTGACATGCCGCCACCGGAACCCGTGTCAGCCGCCCGGGGGGCCGGGGTCAGTCCGGATGCACCAGTATCCGTGCGGACTCCGGGAGTCCGGACTGCCTTGGGGGGTCTCGGCGGACTGGGCGCTTCGGGCTTTTTCGCCATGGGGGCTTTCGGAATACTCCGATTGTCCGACAGGGTCGGCGCAGTGGCCGACGGAGCGGGTGGCGACGGAGCCTCCTCATCGGGCAGATCCAGATCGGGCAGCGCGTCCTCCTCCTCATCGTCCGACGTCAATGCATCGCCGACATCGTCTTCGTCGAGGGAAGAAAGAGACGGTCCATCGTCCAGTCCGGGCAACTCCTCTTCCGGTTCTTCTTCCAGGGACGGGAGCTCCTCCTCTTCGGACAGCTCCTCCATCATGCTGACGTCATCCACCGCGCTGACTTCACTGACCGCGCTGACTTCCTCCAACTCTTCCAGCAGGTCATCGGCTTCCAGGGGCTGGTCTTTGCGGGCATCCAGAAATCCCTGGGCTTCCGCATAGGCGCGCATGGCCTCGTTGATGAGGTAATCCACGGAGCATTCCAGCTCCTCCGCCTGGGCGGAAAATGCCTCCCAGAGCCGGTCCCTGGCATGAAAGCTCTGCAATATTTTCTTGCTCGATGTGCGTGTCGTCATTCGCTTTTCCTACCCTCTCTTTTCCAGGGCGACAATTGCTGCGCCAGCGGCGTCGCCGACGGTCCGGTGTGCAAATCCCGCCGGCAGCCTCTGTCTGTCGCCGGTCCACTTCTTCAGGGTGTCGATATCGGCCGGAGTGCCGATGCGCGGCAGGGCCAGCAGGGCAATGCCCCGGGCCACCGGCGAAGGGCCGGCAGCAGCAATTTCCACAAGGGAATCCTTCAACATGGGAAATCGGGCCACCACGTCAACCAGCGCGCTGACTTCTTCCTCGTCGCGCCCGGATGTCGCCTGATTCAGCACGGCGGTGACGTGGGCCTTTCCGTCGAGTCGAAGGAGGCAGCGGGCGCCGACCAGACGCCAGAAGGACTCGCTGTCCCGCAGGAGCGGCAGAAGGGCGGCGGCGCTTTCGGGCAGATTCACCTGGGCGAGGGTCATCCAGGTTTCCTCCCGATGATATCGGTCGGTGGCCGGATTGGAAGCCATGGCCGCCAGCTGTGCGACCTGGGCGGCCGTACCGCGGATGTTTTTTTCGTCGAGGGCCACCGAATACGTGCGCAGGGCATACCGCTGCAGCTCGGCGCCGAGAGTGCTGTCCGTCGCGAACCGGACCAGCGTGTCCGCCACGGGCGCGCCGCCGATGACCGCGGCGGCCATCAGGTGGGATTCCGCAAGGCGATCCGGGTGCTCGGACAGCTGTGCCGCCAGGTGGGCGGAGGCCTGCGCAAGAATCTTCTCGTCGCCGGACTGCCGCAGCAGATCCGCAATGGGCTTGATGGCCGGTTGATCGATGGTGAGCTGGTTCGACAGGGCCTGAAGAGCCGGCGCGCCGAGTTTCTGCACGATGACGCGAATGGTGAATCCGGCCCGTTCCCGGGCGGCGAAGTTGCCCGTGGTACACCACTTGATCAGCGCGTCCGCCACGAGCTGCCGGCTTTTTTTCCCGGCGTGATCATACAGCAGAAACAGGCCGTCCTTGGCAGCTACCTGGGCGGCGTCCAGACTGTCCTCCTCCCCCGGGCGCCCGTCGGCTATCGCCGCGAGCATGGGTGCCGCTGCCGCGATGACTGCATCACCATCCGCCGCATCGATTTTACCGAACGCCTCGGAGAGGAGGGCCTGCTCCTTGATTTCCGTCAGGGCAACCACCGCCTTCGCCCGCAGCGCCATGTCCTGTTCCGCATCGATGAGGACCCCTGCGAGCTTCTTGGGCCCTTTCTGGGTGCTTTTCCAGAGTTCGATTTTTTCTTCAGTGACACGGCATCCAGCCAGGGCGATCAGACAAAGGACCAGCGGGATGATGATGTGCGTTTTCATCAGGAGGTTCCTCCTTCTTCCGGAGTCGGCCTGAAGGTACTTGTTTCAATATTCAAATGTCAATTTAATAGGGGACAGAAGGGGATACGCGATTGTCTGCGGTCTGCCGGGCCGGATGGTGCGATCAGTTCTCTTCGAACTCCGCGTCGATGACGTCACCGTCGGCCTGGCCTCCGGGCTTCTTCTCTCCCGCTCCGCCCGCCGCGGGTGCCGCTCCGCCCGCCTGCTGATAGGCAATTTCCGCAATTTTGTGGGATGCTTTCGTCAGGTTTTCCATTTCCTTTTCGATGCGGTCTGCATCTTCGGACTTGATGGCATCCTTCAGGTCGCCGATGGCCTTCTTCACCTTGTCCGCCTCGTCCGCGGGCAGCTTGTCCTTGTTTTCTTCAAGGGTCCTCTCGATGCCGTAGGCCAGCTGCTCCGCCCGGTTGCGGGTTTCAATCTTCCTGCGCTTCTCCTCGTCGGCAGCCCGGTTCTTTTCTGCGTCTTTTACCATCCGGTCAATCTCCGTGTCGTTGAGACCGGAGGACGCGGTGATGGTGATCTTCTGCTCCCGGCCCGTGGCCAGATCCTTGGCGGATACGTGCACGATGCCGTTCGCATCGATGTCAAAGGTGACCTCGATTTTCGGGATGCCGCGCGGGGCGGGAAGAATGCCCTCCAGGTGGAATCGGCCGAGGGTCTTGTTGTCCCCCGCCATGTCCCGCTCTCCCTGCAGCACGTGGATTTCCACGGAGGTCTGGTTGTCCGAGGCCGTCGAATACACCTCGGTCTTCTTCGCCGGGATAGTCGTATTGCGCTCGATCATCCGCGTGAAGATGCCGCCCAGGGTTTCCACGCCCAGGGAGAGAGGCGTCACGTCCAGCAGCAGCAGATCCTTTACATCGCCCGCCAGAACGCCTGCCTGCACCGCCGCACCCAGCGCCACCACTTCATCGGGATTCACGCCCTTGTGAGGTTTCTTTCCGAAGAATTCCTCCACGGCCGCCTGCACGGCGGGAATGCGGGTGGAACCGCCCACCAGAACGACCTCATCAATTTCGCCCGCGCTCTTGCCCGCGTCCTGCAGCGCCTTGCGGCAGGGTTCCAGGGTGCGCTTGACGAGCTCGGCGATCATTGATTCGAACTTGGCCCGGGACAACTTGATGTTCAGATGTCGCGGACCGGAAGCATCCGCCGTGAGGAAGGGCAGGTTGATCTGGGTTTCCATGACGCTGGAGAGCTCGATTTTCGCCTTTTCCGCCGCTTCCTTGAGGCGCTGGAGCACCATCTTGTCCTTCGACACATCCAGCCCCTGATCCTTTTTGAACTCGGCAATCAGGTAGTCAATGAGCACCTTGTCAATGTTGTCGCCGCCCAGGTGGGTGTCACCGTTGGTCGAAATCACCTGCACCACGTTGTCGCCGACTTCCAGGATGGAAATGTCGAAGGTTCCCCCGCCGAAATCGTACACGGCAATAATCTCTTCTTTTTTCTTGTCCATGCCGTAGGCGAGGGCCGCCGCGGTCGGTTCGTTGACGATGCGCTTCACGTCCAGACCGGCGATGCGACCGGCGTCCTTCGTGGCCTGGCGCTGGGAGTCGTTGAAGTAGGCCGGAACGGTGATCACCGCTTCGGTCACTTCCTGTCCCAGATAGTCTTCGGCCGCCTTCTTGAGCTTCATCAGCACCCGCGCCGAAATCTCCGGCGGTGCAAACTTCTTTCCGCGCACGTCCACCACCACGTCGCCGTTGGACGCGCGGGCGAGGTTGTAGGGCACCATGCGGGATTCCTCTTCCACCTCATCGTACTTGCGCCCCATGAAGCGCTTGATGGAAAAAATGGTGTTTTCCGGATTGGTGATGGACTGACGCTTGGCCACCTGTCCCACCAGGGTTTCGCCGTTCTCATCCCAGGCGACGACCGACGGCGTGGTCCGGCCGCCTTCCTCGTTGGTGATGACGACTGGTTCGTTTCCTTCAATGACCGCCACACAGCTGTTGGTGGTCCCCAGATCAATGCCGATTGTCTTTCCCATCTTCACGTCTCCTTCGCGCAGCGGTGATGAAACGGTCGACACAGGGCCGTCGTTTCAAAGGTGGGCTGAATGTATGCACGGGCTCTCCGCTGTCAAGAGAAGCCGCCGTGGGCCCCGGGCGCGATTCTATTTGCGCTGTAATTCTTCTGCCGTTCTGCCTTTTATCGGTTGTCGGGATCCCCCGCATTGGCTATACATGACATCAAGCACTCAAACAGGCACCGTGGAAAGGACGTCACTTGGCGCGCATTCTCGTTGTAGATGACCAGAAGAACATGCGGACAACCCTGTCCATCATGCTTCGCAGCGCCGGACACGACGTGGCGGAGGCAAAGGACGGGGGCGACGCCTGCGAAGCCGTCGACGACGAAGTTTACGATCTGGTGATAACGGATCTGCGCATGGGCAAAGTGGACGGTATTGACGTGCTGCGCCATGTCCGGGAAGTGTCGCCCCTGACGGAAATCATCGTCATGACCGCCTACGGCACCATCGAAACGGCCGTGGAGGCCATGCGGCTGGGCGCCTGGGACTACATCCAGAAGCCGTTTACCGAAGACGAGCTGTTCATCAAGGTGGACAAGGCGCTGGAGCGGCGCTGGCTGTCCGGCGAGTTCTCGCTGCTCACCCAGGAATTCAAGGAGCGGTACGGATTCGAAAACATCATCGGACGCTCCCGCCCCATCCGGGACGTGCTCACGCGGATCATCAAGATTGCACCCACGGACACCACGGTGCTGATCACCGGCGACAGCGGCACGGGTAAGGAGCTGATCGCCAAGGCGGTACACGTGAATTCGCGGCGGGCTGATCGCCCGTTTGTTCCCATCAACTGTGCGGCCATCAGCGAAACCCTGCTGGAGAGCGAGCTGTTCGGCCACGCGAAAGGTTCGTTCACGGGCGCCGTGAGCACCCGCAAGGGACTGTTCGAGGAGGCCAGTGGCGGCACGTTCTTCTTTGACGAGATTGCCGAAACCTCTCCGTCCCTGCAGGCCAAGCTCCTGCGTGCGGTCCAGGAACGGGAAATCCGGCGGATCGGCGACAACAAGGCCATTCCGGTGGACGTGCGCATCATCGCGGCGACGAATCAGGATCTGGCCAGGGCCATCCGCGAAAAGACCTTCCGCGAAGACCTGTATTACCGCCTCAACGTGGTGCGGTTCAACCTGCCGGCCCTGCGGGAACGGCCCGAGGATATTCCGCTGCTGGTGGAGTATTTCCTGAAGAAGGCCTCCAAAAAGATGTCCCGCTCCGTGCGCATCGCCAAAGGGGTGATGGAACGGCTCACCACCTACGATTTCCCCGGCAACGTGCGCGAACTGGAAAACATGATCGAGCAGGGCGTGGCCCTGACCATGGAAGGGGACGAAATCCAGCTGGCGGATCTGCTGCCCGAACCCACCTCCGCCGAAGGCCCACAGACGCTGGATGCCATTGTGGCCCTGGCGGAAAAGCAGGCCATCCGCGCGGCGCTGGTCAACTGCGCTTCCACGGATCAGGCGGCGGATTCCCTCGGCCTCTCCCCCACCACCCTCTGGCGCAAGATGAAGAAACTGAAAATCGACAATCCCCACAGGAAATTTTAAACCGGCGCCACCGGCCGGATGGTCCACCATGTCTCTGCGCATTGGAGAGTTCGAGTTCGGCGACGGAGCCAGTCTGGCGCCCATGGCCGGCGTGACGAACCCGCCATTTCGACAGCTGTGCGCGGAATCCGGTGCCATGTTCAGCGTCACCGAGCTCATTTCCTGTCATGCGGTGCTGTTCTTCAGTCGAAGGCCTCGCAATCGGGACAGGAAACGCGGACAGAAAACCCTGGCCCTGCTGGACCGCTACCCCGGCGAGCGACCGTTTGTGGTGCAGCTCTACGGAAAGGAACCGGAGCTGATGGCGGAAGCGGCGATGGTGGTGGAACAGGAAGGCGCGGACATCATCGACCTGAATTTCGGCTGTCCCGCCCGCAAGGTCATCCGCGCGGGCGAAGGCTGCGGTGTGGCCCTCATGCGGCATCCGCCGCTGATCGGCGACATCGCGCGACGGGTGGTTGATGCGGTCAAGGTGCCGGTGACCGCCAAGACCCGGCTCGGGTACAGCATTGATCAGCGCAACGGCGTCGAAGTGGCAAAAATCCTCGAAGGCAGCGGCGTGCAGGCGGTCACCATCCACGCGCGCACCCGCGAACAGGGCCACAGCGGACCGGTCCACCTCGACGATCTGGCCGCCATCGTGGAAGCGGTGCGGATTCCGGTCATCGGAAACGGCGGGATCACCTGCGCGGCCGATGCAAGGCGGATGCGGGAGGCGACGGGTTGCGCGGGGGTGGCTGTGGGCCAGGGCGCCAAAGGCAATCCCTGGATCTTTTCAGAAATCGCCGGCGGTTCCGGTGCACCGGATCTGGCGGGCCGCGTTGCCACGTGCCGTCGACATCTGGCACTGTTCGTCGCCTGGGCGGGTGAACCTCTTGCGGTTGTAGAGATGCGCAAACACGCCTGCTGGTACCTGAAGGGATTCGACGGCGCGGCAGCCTTTCGCAAGCGGCTGGGCGAAGCCGTCGACCTGGCGGCCTTCACGGGCCTTCTCGACACCATCCCTCTTTCCTGATCGGGCCTCGTCAGTAGGTGCCGCCCACCACGAAGATGAATTCGTTCACCCCCGACGCCATGATGCCCCGGGCATAGCCGGTCCGCAGGGTAACGGGCATGTAGTAGCCCAGAAAAAACGTCCAGACCAGCTCCGCACCCACCGACGCGCGCCAGTCCTCGATGCGCAGCGGATCGAAACTCATGAGGAGGTTGTCGGAAAAGATTCCCGCATGGAGTCCGCGGAAGAACAACGGAAACGTGGCGACGGTCCACTCGGGTCGCCACAGGGGAAAGCGGTATTCGAGCCGCAGGGAATGAAAGTGATCGCCGCTCAGGCTGTCTGTCGCATAACCGCGGATGCGGGGAAGCCCCTGCCCTTCGCTGTTCATCAGGGCGGACAGGAGGTTCTGGGGGGAATAGCCCCCCGCCCGGAACACCGCGTTTCCCCGGGGATTGCCCAGGTAGATGCCGCCCGAGACATTCAGGGCCAGTACGTGGTTCGCGAGCCAGGGCAGGAGGATGTACTCCTTCCAGCTCCACTGCAGGAGCATGAGTTCCTGGTTGCCGCCCAGGGCCGGGTGATATCCGGTGACACCGGCGCTCAGGGAACGACCCTGTTCCACCGGGGAGATGGCGAACGCACCCGCCCAGGTGTTCGACCAGGACCAGCCGGCGCGCAGGCCGCAGCGGAAGTACTGGGTCGGCACGTCCGGCAGAGGGCCGGCCGGATCAGTTTCGACCCGGAGGGCGTCCACGGGCTCCGATTGATCGATGGTGTATCCCATCGATATGGAGTGATTGTCGTCGAGTCCCATGAGGGTCATGGACAACCCGGCGTCCGCGGTGACCGCGCTGCGGGTCCAGGGGGCGGCCACACCGTTGACCAGGTATCCCGAACGAAGGGTTTCCGTCGTCCTGCTGACGCCCATGGTAAATGACGGCAGCAGTCCCGCGTACAGGTATTGCAGCGCAAAGGATGGCGTGGCGTCCGTGAGGTGATAGCTGAAAGCCGCCGAGACGCTGTGGAGCAGGCGGGCGTCGGCGATGGCAGTGGATGCGGTGAGCACGTGTTCTCCGCTGCTGCCCGCGTAACCGAGGGTCCAGCTGCGGGGGCGCAGGGTGGGCAGCGGATTGTAGGGTACGGCGACGACGGGAACCGGCGGCGGCGGCGTAACGGCAGGCGGACGGGGCTCCCGGGGAGGTGGCGATGAAACCTCCCGCGGCACAAAGTCCGTGCGATGGAGATCCCAGCCCGCTGCGGAATACTGCAGGAAAAGAAGTGTCTTTCCGTCCGGCGACAGGGCCGGGGCAGCGGCGCCGGTCACCACGCTGGTCGCCTGCAGGGTGCGCCCCGATGGCAGGTGGTGCGCGTAGATCTGGGGCACGCCCGTCGCATCGCTTCCGTACAGCACGTAATCACCGTCGGGCGAAAACACGGGATCAGTTTCAAACGCGTCGTCGTTCGTGATCCGGCGGCGGTTGCCCGTGTCGGGATTCACGATGAACAGGTCGACGCGATCCGCCTCCCGGATGAGGACTGCCAGCTGCCGACCGTCCCGGGACAGGGACGGGTTGAAGAAGGATCGGCCGCGGGTGCCTTCCTGCAGCACGCGCCGGTTTTCCGCCCGTCCGTCGGCAAGGAGCAGATCAATCTGATCGCCGCGGGCAACGGTGAGGGCCATCCGCTCACCGCTTCCGGAAACGGAGGCTTCCTTGACGCGCAGGCCGGTGGAGAGGCGCTCGGGTGTGGTGCTGCCCGGTGCCAGGGAAAAGATATCCCGGAAGCGGTAGACGTTGCGCCAGGGTGCCGTCCGCACGTAGTAGAGGGTGCCGTCCCCGGTCACGGAAATGGTCGACCGGGATCCGGACAGCACCATCCGGCGCAGCATCCGACCGTCCGCTGTCAGCTCGAAAACGCCGGCGCGCTGCCGGCCGTCACTGACGGGCATGTAGATCCGCTTGCCGTCCCCGCTGAACACGGGCTGTCCCTTGTTTTCACCGGTGCGCGTGAGGGCCCGGGATCGGGTGACGCCTGTGGCTTCGATCTGCCGTCGGGTTTCCTCGGCCCGGGTCTTCATCGCCGCGGCAAAATCCCGGTACAGGACCGACAGGCGCAGGCCCGTGGCCTCCTTGAAAACGGTGTTCAGGAAATAGGGCACCGGCTTTGACGCGTACCGGTGGGTGATTTCAAAAATCGTGCGTTCGCCGAACCGCGTCCGCAGATAGTCCATGAACATGGCGCCGTAAATGTAGTCCGCATCGCCCCGGGGATAGGACAGCGTGGAGTTGGAGGCCTTGTCCAGCGACTGGAATGCGTCTTCGAGGGCGTGGGTCCGCATGACCATCTGATAGTAGGACGAGCGGATGCGGCCGCGGGAGGTGCGCCAGGTTTCGATCATCACCGCCAGGCCTTCGACAAACCAGCGGGGCTGCAGCGCATTGGGCAGGTAGACATCGCCGAAGATACGGTTCACGACCCGCGCCGCGCCGTGCTGCATCTGCAGGTGGATGATATGGGTGTATTCGTGAATGAACAGCGCATACAGCCAGTCGTCGTGAAACTGGAGGGAGGAATTCATGTCGGGCAACCCCGCGTACATCAGGATGTACGGGTATGGTGCCGGGGAGGCGAGGCCGTTGGCGGAGTCTTCCGAATCCACGATGCTCACTTCGGTGGGTCCTTCCACCTTCCAGCCCAGCTGATCGCAGAGAAACCCGTGGACCTCTTCGGCGACGGCGGCGGTCCGGAAGGCGATATCCTCGAGCTCCCGGGAATAATGGATATTGAAGTGCTCGGTTTTCAGAGTATGATGGGTCAACTCCGGATCCCCGGCCCGTGCGGTGCCCGCGGCAAGCGCAGAAACAGCGGTGAAAACCAGGAGGGAAACGGGGAGCAGCCGATGATGACCCGGGACATTCATGTGAGAAACGGAGCGTACCTCCGGCCGCCGTTCGCGTCAATGAACCCCACCATTCTTCGCCCGATTCCGGTGACCCATGCAGCTTGAACCCGTTGCGGAGCCGGCGGAACTCGATCACCTCTTCGACGGGGTGGTGGATCGCTCGTCCCATCGCTGGGTCGTGCGGGATGCCGACCGGCTCCGGGAATCCGTCATGCCGCGTCTGGCCGCCGGCTTCCAGTCCGGCTCCGGGTCGGTCCGCGCCGCATCCGCCAAGGCCGTGCGGCAGATCGCCAACTGGATGGGAACGCCCTTTGCCACGCCCCACTCCCTGCTGGCCTGCATTGCCCGGGACGGTAACGACGGCATGATCATTCCCGTGGTGGAGACGGCCTTCCTGCCCTTTGAACTGGCGGGCATCATCATCGATGCCGCCAATGAGATGGAGGTGGGGCCCCTCCTGTTCGGCCTGCCCGGGTCCGCTGACATCCGCGATCCGGTATGCGGTGTGATGTGTGCGGCGATCCATCGGGGATGGCAGGCGCCCGTCCTGTTCCAGCGCGGTGAGGAACTGCCGGCGGAAACGGTCCGGATCGACTGGCGCCGCATGCTCCACGCAAATACCGGCGACCTGCCCGGACAACCCCTGAATGATCTGCTGGGCCCTCTGGCCGACCGGGATTTCGACCGGATCTCCCCGGCTGAGTGGAGTGCCCTGTCGTTCCTTCCTCCCGATGCCTGGGAAGCCCTCAGCGGCGAGCTGCGGGACGCGTTCTGCGACCTGTTCGAAGAGCTGAACGTCAACGAGACCTTTCCGCTGCTGAAGCGCTACCTGATTCCCCGCCTCCCGGCACCGGACGATGACGGAACGGGCTGGCCGGAGCTGTACCTGTGAACGGCGCCATCCTGCTCATCATCGATGATGAGGCATCTGTCTGCCGGGCCCTGCGGCGGATTCTTCAGAAGCGGGTACAGGAAGTCATCACCGTGTCCAACGCCGCGGATGCGGAGCTGGTGCTCGATACCCGTCCGGTGACCCATGTGCTCTGTGACAACCTGCTGGGTGCGGAACAGCCGCGGGGCATGGACATCGCCGCCGGCTGGAAAAAAAAACACCCCTCCATTGTACGGCTGGCCATCCTCACGGGTGCCAGCGCCTCCTGCGGGTCCCTTCCCGACGGCATTGACGTCGTGCTGCCCAAGACCACGGATCCCTTCGCCCTCGCGGACCTCATCGGCCTGTGAGGCCACCCGCGGGTTCTGTTTCCGGCGGCCCATCCAGCAGCGGAGTCACTTCATGGAGGCCCACGGGCACCGCCACAGCCCGGCCCATGAGCTCCACCTGTACGACCAGACGGGCCTGATGGCGCTCATCCAGATGGAGGATGCCCCTTGCGCCGGTGAACGGTCCGGCGCAGACCGCGACGCGCCGGCCGGCCGTGAGAAGTGGATGGGGATTCACCACACCCCGGCCCGCACCCGTCAGGATCATCAGACTGTCGATGACCTCATCGGGAACCGGCGCCGGACCATGGCCGCTCCGGAGGAAATCCACCACGCCCGGGCAGCGGAGCACCTCGATCCGCAGTGGAGACGAAATGTCCAGATGAACAAACAGATATCCGGGAAAGAGGGGTCGCTCCAGCGTCCGGGCGCGATCCCGGCGGCGGGATGCGGTCAGGTAGACGGGAAGAAAACAGGGAACCGGGCGATCGTCCAGAAACCGCTTCGCCTTGTGCTCCCGGTTGGACATGAGCGAAACGGCATACCAGGAGGTCGGCATGGCGGCCCTTTCTGCCGGGTCATCTTCGTTGACGGGAAAACATGCGCGGAGGGGGACTCGAACCCCCACGAGGTAACCCCCACCAGGCCCTCAACCTGGCGCGTCTACCAGTTCCGCCATCCGCGCGTATTTCAAAGACATTTTCCACACCCGGCGGGCGCAGAAACGGGCTGTTTATCCACTCCCTTCCACGGGATGTCAAGGGAATTTCATTCGGCGCGGAGGCCCGCGGGGCCGGTCTGTCGCGGCTTCCACGATGCTGACGGTTCACCGGAGCGCTTGAGATGATGATGGAATCGAGATAGAGCAGGGCTATGACGGACCGGGGCAGTCAGATGCGACGACCATCGCCCAGAACGCGTGCCCGCTGGCAGAGCGCAGCGGCCCTGGCCGGTTCGTGTCTGCTGCACCTGACAATCTATCTGCTGGGGCGACCCGATTTTTCGCAGGTGCGGGATCGGGCCGTGAATCTCGAGATCGTCGAAGGCGACTTCATGCAACCGGCTGCCCCGGACGCGGCCGGCCCGAGAGAAGAGGCGCCGACTCCGCCAGCGGGGACGTCGGAACCTCCACCCCCCGGGGAAGCAACTGCACCGCCGCCGCCCACGGGCACCGTGGTGGACGAAGTGGATTCGGACAAAGGGGAAAAGACCGATTCAGATTCGTCGAAGAAAGTGGATTCGGACAGCGGAAAAGGCGTGGATTCGGCTGGCGGTGAACCGGGTGGAAAAGCGGCGGATTCCGACAGCGCAAAAGGAGGGTCCGACAGCGACAGCGCGCCTTCGCAACCGGACAGCGAACCACCGACGACCCCTGCGACGTCATCGGATTCCGATCCGGTGGCCGTTGCGCAGAACGATTCGGACCGGGATTCGGATTCTTCCCCCGGCAAGGGTGCCCCTGCCGCGGAAACGGAAAACGCCATCTGTCTGCACGATGTGTTCTCCTATGCGAAGGCGGATCCGGACTGGATGCTGTGGCTGTCGATGGATGCCTTTTCCGGCAGTCGGTACGATCGGGGTCTGGCGGGAGTGCTGCGCAGTTTTTACCTGTATCAGGAAATGGTGCAGGCGACGGAAATCGATCCGCTGACCGAACTGGAGGGCATGCTGATCAGCTCGGATGATTTCAGCAATTTTTCCACCTACCAGGTGGTGACCACCTACAATTTCGGCGAGGCGGCGTTGAAGGAGCGGCTCCAGCGCAACAACGGAAAGAAGCCCGGATTCACGCTGCGCACGCACCCGCAGGGCGCCACCGGAATCCTGCCGGATGGATATCGGTGGGATCTGGTGGGCTCCGGACGGGTGATGGTGGCGAGCGATGCGGCAGCGGGTCGGCGGAATCCGGACTGGCCGCAGAAGATCACCTGCATGATGCCTCGACCACCCCTCGAAGAAGGCGCTGCAGTGCCGTTCAACACGCTGGTGCGCGCTCAGATCGGCCCTGCCGGGGACGGCCGGTGGCCCGTCCTGGTGCTGGCGTCCAGGGATGCGGGTGCCGTGGGACTCCATCGATATCCGCGACTCGCCGCCGCGTTCCGCTGGGCGGTACTGAAGGGCTACTTCTCCGACCCGGTGCGCATCGACGGCGAGGTCCGCTTCGACGGCACGCCGGCGGACATGGCAGAAGCCGGGAAGGTCGTGAAGTCGCTGCTGGCGCAAGGGGGATACCTGCGCTATCTGGGCCTCGGCGCCCTTCCCGGAAAGGTGAAATACACCATTGAAGGGAACTCCCTGCGCTTTGAGGTCCCGATGACCGAGGCGGAAGTCCAGATCGGCCTGCTCCTGCTCAAGTCCTGGAGCCGGGTCATCAACGATCAGTTCCGGCCCCGTTCCCCGTCTGCCCCGACGACTCCCTCGGTGCCGGCGCCTCCGACGGCAGCGCCGTGAGCTGCTTTTTGTGTTTTTTGACCCTGTTTTTTCCGATACATAGAAGCGATTCGCCAGGGTGGCGGAACCGGTAGACGCAAGGGACTTAAAATCCCTCGAGCGAAAGCTTGTACGGGTTCGATTCCCGTCCCTGGTATTCACTTCACAGTCGGTCCGAGGAAACCGGTGCACACCCGGAAAGGTGTCTCCTCCTTGACTTGCCGCCGCAGGCGGGATACAAATTCCGGCAGTTCCTGTCTGGCCCGCGTAAACCAAAAAAAGTAACCAACCGGCATCTGTTCGCTCGGAGTGAGCCATGACATCGAACGATCTGTTTACTGCACCCCAGGTGGCGCAGATCTGCGGCACCGATCTGAAGACCATCCACAACTGGGTGAACCGGGGAGAAATCCACTCCTTCCGCACGCCGGGGCGACACCTGCGCTTCCGCCGGCAGGACGTTCAGGATTTTCTCACCCGGTTCGGTTACCCGATGCCCGCCGGATTCGGTACGCCGTCCCGTCGCGTGGTGGTGATTGACGGCAATCCGGTCACCGGCGCTGTGGTGGCGAACGCCCTGTCAAGCCACATGGAAGTGAGCGGCTTTTCCGACCATCTGGAGGCCCTGCTGCAGATCGGCCGGCATCGACCTGACGTTGTGCTGGTGAACGGGGCCGGCGGTCCGGACATGCTGCGCGTGGTGGCCAATATCGCCCGCAGCGATCGGGAACTGCCGGTCATTGTCTACGGCGGCGCGGATGACGTGGAAGCGAAAGCGGCTGGTGCTGCCGCCTGCATCCGGTCGACGGATCCCCGTCAAGTGTCTGCCGTAATGGGCGATTTTCTGAAACCGCACATGAAATCCGCGTCCTAGGGGTCGGGGGAATATGGTGCTGTCACTCTCCCGGCCGGGAGAGTTCGTAACCGTGCCGCTGCAGGTCCTCAGCCAGCCATTGGTAGTCAGACCCGATCTGTTCCATCGCGGAATCGTAGGCCATCTTCTCCGTGTCCGTGCGGTAGAAGAAGCGCATCATCGTGCCCGACATCTGCTCCATGTCCTTCGCCGTGGGGGAAAACACGTACACGGAAACGTGGGGATGGGCTTCCTCCGCCTTGGTCATCATTTCGGCAAACCGGCTGCGGATCATGGACTTGACGGACTGCACCGTGTTGAACAGGCCGCCCCGTCCGCTCACGTACCCGGCCTCTCTTGTCTGCACCGGTCGCAGCGGGTCCGCGCAGAGGATCAGGGTGGCGCCATTGGCCACCGCCACATCGATGTCGATGGTGCGGGTAAAAATGCCGTCCACGAAAAACCGATCGCCGATCTTCTGGGGGTTGTAGTAGGGCGTCATGGCCGTGGAGGCCCGCACCGCCATGGAGATGGGAATGTCCTTCCAGCCCTCGGTGCCGAAGGACACGTGGGTGCCCTGATCCTGATCGGTGGCGCCGATGAACAGCTGCTTTTTCAGGCAGTTGAAGTCGTTGCACATGCCCGGCTTCGAAAACTCCCGATCCAGGTATTCCCGCAGCCGCTCGCCCGAAAACAGGGCGGTCGGCGTCACCCGCATGGCGCTGTCGATGGGACGGGTAATCCAGCGGCCCCGCGCCAGATCGCCCAGAGAAGCAATGACCCGCCGGGTGATTTCGCCGATATTCGGATCGAAGAGCATGGCCCGGGTAATGGGGTCCACGCGGCTCGGACGGCCGTGCAGGGCGTTGGCGATTTCGTAGGGGCGCACCCCGTTGGCGATGAGGGCGCAAAGGACGGAACCGGCGGAAATTCCGCTGAAGATATCGAAATCCGACAGGGACGCGTTGCGCAGGTGGGCGTCCAGGGCCCGCAGCACGCCGGTCTCCCAGAACATGCCCTCGATGCCGCCGCCGGCGAGACACAGGGCCACCTTCCCCGGTCGTTCCGGTCGCGAAATCCGGTAAGCGGCTTCCAGGATTTCTTCGATGTTCTTCGGCGCCACCAGAATGCCCCCGATCTGGAACGTGCCGACGGCGTAGGCATGGTAGGGGGTGACCGGGGACTGCGGCAGGACAATCAGGATGGAACGGCGCTGGGGAACCTTGCGGCTGCCGGCACCCACCAGCAGCTCGGGCAGCAGGTGTCCAGCCAGGGAACCCGCGATGCCGGAGGAATCGCCGTCCGCACGGTTGTCGATGACGATGGCGCCCATGGGGCCGGAGCGGGCCCGGTTGAGCGAATCGGGTGAATCGTCGAGGACACAGCACCAGACCTTCCTGCCCTCTGACAGGGTGAGCAAAGCGCCTTCCCGGGGGTCGGACGGCAGGTCAGAGGGGGCGACGAAGCGCGAGAGGGCGCGGGCGACGGCGGTCCGGCGGCGGGCACTGACGAACAGGGAAATGCGCGCCAATCGATCGGCGGCCCGGCGGGTTTCATTTACATTGTTCATGTTATATAAATAATATTTGAATAACGTATTTCAATATGTTAATCGAATATCGTTAAATCGCTTCACAATCGAAGGAGAACCCAAATGGCAGAAGACAAAGTGCTCTACAGTTTCAAACGCAATCCGACGGAAGAAGTCCGCGCCGGCGTCAAGGAATTCAAGAAGAAGGCGTACATCGACATCCGCATCTATTACATGGATGACAAGGGCGAGTGGAAACCGACGAAAAAGGGCGTCTCCCTCTCCACCGACTTCCTGCCCGAGCTGAAGGAAGCGGTGGCCGCCATCGAAGCGGAGCTGAAGAAAATGGAGAACGCCGAGTAGCTTCTGCGGCGTCTGTCCGGCTCCTGTCCGTCTTTCAATCCCCCATTCCACGCCCGCATTTCCGGGACAAATACTTCTGGCCTTGTGAAGGGCTTTTCCATATAGAAATTGCCCTGTGGCGGTGCCCGTTGCCGCCCCCGTTTCTTCAAAGAAGGAGCATCGATGCCTCATCGTATTGAGATTGCGCTGAAAAGTGGATTCGCCGATCCGGTCGGTTCCCGGGTGGCCGCCGAAATCGCCGGCTATCTGGGCCTGCAGGTCCGCGGCGTGCGGGTCATCGACGTGTACACCGTCGATGCGGATCCGGGACGCGGGGAACTCGAACGGCTGGCCGCAGAGCTGAGCGATCCGATCATTCAGGAGTGGCGCGTGGACAGCCCCCTGGCGGACGGCTTCGACTGGCTCGTGGAGGTGGGCTTCCGGCCCGGCGTGACGGATAACGTGGGCCGGACCGCCACGGAATCGGCCCGGATGGTGTTGAAGGACGCGTTTCCGGACAGGGCCTTCGTGTACACGTCCCGTCAGTTCCTGATCAGCGGCGATCTGGTGCGTTCGGAAGTGGAAACCATCGCCACAGGCCTGCTGGCCAACACGCTGATCCAGCGTTATCACGTGGTGGATCGCGACCGCTTCGACACCACCGCCGGCATGCCCGTGGAGGTACCCCGGGTGACGGATGTGGCCACACCGGAGGCCCGCAGCATCGATCTCGAAATTGCCGACGCGGAGTTGTCTGCCCTCAGCCGGGAAATGACCCTTGCGTTGACCCTCGAAGAGATGAAGGTCATCCGGGATCACTACCGGGATCCGGACGTGCAGCGCCTGCGCCGCGAAAAGGGGCTCCCTTCCACACCCACGGATGTGGAGGTGGAGGTTTTCGCCCAGACCTGGTCCGAACACTGCAAACACAAGATCTTCAACGCGATCATCGACTACCGGGACGGCGATGAGGCCGAGCGCATCGAATCGCTGTATCGCAGCTACATCAAGGAAACGACAAAGGCGGTACGCGCATTGCTCGGCGATGAGGACTACTGCCTCTCTGTTTTCAAGGACAACGCGGGGGTGTGGAAGTTCACCGACGACTGGAACCTGGTGTTCAAGGTGGAGACGCACAACTCTCCGTCGGCCCTCGATCCCTACGGCGGAGCGCTCACGGGCATCGTCGGCGTGAACCGGGATCCCCACGGGACCGGGCGCGGTTCGCGGCTGTTCTGCAACACGGACGTGTTCTGTCTGGCGGATCCGTTCTACGATCAGGAGCTGCCCCCCCGCCTGCTGCATCCCCGCCGCATCATGGAAGGGGTGCGCGAAGGGGTGGAACACGGGGGCAACAAGAGCGGTATTCCCACGGTGAACGGCTCCCTCGTGTTTGACGAGCGCTTCCTCGGCAAGCCGCTGGTGTTCTGCGGTACGGGAGGCATCATGCCCGCGCGGATCAACGGCGAGCCCTCCCACGAAAAGCGGGCCTTTGCGCGAGACCGGATCATCATGGTGGGCGGCCGCATCGGCAAGGACGGTATCCACGGCGCCACGTTCTCTTCGGAAGAACTCCACGAAGGATCTCCGGCCACGGCCGTGCAAATTGGCGATCCGATTACCCAGAAGCGCATGACCGATTTTCTGCTGCGCGCCAGGGACGAGGGCCTCATGACCTGCCTGACGGACAACGGCGCCGGCGGCCTCTCCTCCTCGGTGGGCGAGATGGCGCAGGATCCGGGTGGTGCGCGACTGGACCTCGCCCGGGCACCCCTCAAGTACCAGGGGCTCCAGCCCTGGGAAATCTTCATCTCCGAAGCCCAGGAACGGATGACCGCCGCGGTGTCTCCCGAAAAGGTGGCCAGGTTCATCCACCTGGCGGCGGAGATGGGCGTGGAGGCCACGGAGCTGGGTGAATTCACGGAAGGTCCGGCCCTGGAGCTGTTTTACGACGGCCGGCCGGTGGCCCTCATCGACATGCATTTCCTTCACGAAGGGCTTCCCCGCATGACCCTGGACGCCCGCTGGAAACCGCCCTCCGAAGCGCCCCGGCGCTTCACCCCCGACGAGTCGATGGACGACGTGCTGCGGCGCCTGCTGGGACGTCTCGACATCTGCTCCAAGGAATACTGGGTGCGGCAGTACGATCACGAGGTGCAGGGCGGATCGGTCATCAAGCCCCTGTGCGGGGTTGCCCACGACGGCCCGTCGGATGCGGCGGTGGTACGGCCCGTACTGGATCTGATGCGCGGCGTGGCCGTGTCCCACGGTATCTGTCCGCGATACTCGGATGTGGACGCCTATCACATGGCCGCCTGCGCGGTGGACGAAGCCATGCGCAACCTGGTGTGCGTGGGCGCGGATCCCGATCGGGTGGCGGCCCTCGACAACTTCTGCTGGTGCGATCCGGTGGCCGGGCCGTCGAATCCGGACGGTGTATACAAGCTGGCCCAGCTCGTGCGCTGTGCAAAGGCCCTGAAGGACGTGTGCATCGCCTACCGGATGCCATTGGTGTCCGGCAAGGACAGCATGAAGAACGACTACGCCATCGGCGCCACGAAGATTTCCATTCCGCCCACCCTCCTTGTCACGGCGGTGGGGCAGGTGGAGGATGTGCGCCGGGCCGTGTCCATGGACGTGAAGCGGGCGGGCGATCGGGTGTACGTGCTGGGCAGAACCTTTGCGGATCTGGGCAGATCCCATTTCTTTGACATGTACGGCGTAAACGGCGGTTCCGTGCCGAAGCTGCGCACGCCGGAGCGGACGATGGAGATGTATCGCTGGTTGCACCGGGCCATGCGGGCGGGCCTTGTGGCCTCCTGCCACGACCTGTCGGACGGCGGGCTGGCCGTGGCGGCGGCGGAGTCGGCCTTTGCGGGCGGGCTCGGACTGGAACTGGATCTGCGCCGGGTGGAGAAGGACGGGGAGCTGACGGATGCGGAGCTGCTGTTCTCGGAAACCCCCGGACGCCTGCTGGTCACCGTCCACAAGGGATGCGAAGCCGCTTTCGAAGTGCTGCTGAAAGACCTGGCTGCAGCGGTGGGAACAGTGGTCGCCCTGCCCCGCCTGCAGATTGCGGGACTGGCCGGTGAACGGATCGTGGACGCCGACATCAACGGACTGAAGGACGCGTGGCGCAAACCGCTGCGGTTCGGGGAGGTGTCGAAATGAGTCAGGTACGCGCCATCGTGCTGGCCGGCAACGGCATCAACTGCGAAATGGAAACCGCCCACGCCTGCAAGATGGCCGGTGCGGACGAAGTACACATTGTCTACCTCTGGGACCTGGCCGCCGGCGACGCCAGCCTGGACGGATATCAGCTGCTGTGTTTTCCCGGCGGCTTTCTGGACGGCGACGATCTCGGCAGCGCCCGGGCCTCTGCCATCCGCCTGCGCCACACGTCGATCAACGGCGAATCCCTGCTGGATCAGCTGCGGCGCTACGTGGAGCGGGGCGGCCTGGCGCTGGGCATCTGCAACGGTTTTCAGCTGATGATCAAGCTCGGCCTGCTGCCCGCCCTTGCCGGTCGCGTCGGCGAACCGCAGGCCACGCTGACCAACAACGACTCGGGCCGCTTCGAGGATCGGTGGGTCACCCTGCGGACGGATCCCGCGTCCCCCTGCATCTTTACAAAGGGCATGGATGTGCTGGAACTGCCGGTCCGCCACGGCGAGGGAAAGATCGTGGCCCCGGACGACGTGATGAACGCGATCCGCGACCAGCATCTCGCGCCCCTGTCGTACATCGATCCGGCCACCGGCGAGGCGACGGAGACCTGGCCCCTCAATCCCAACGGATCGCGGTACGGCCTGGCGGCGCTCACGGATCCGACGGGACGCCTGTTCGGGCTCATGCCCCACCCGGAGGCCTTCCTCCACCGTACCAACCATCCCCGCTGGACGCGGGAAGAACGCCCCGACGAAGGCGACGGCCTGATCCTCTTTTGCAACGCCGTCAACTACATCCGCAGCAACTTCTGAACCGCTGCACTCCTGGGGACATTTCGCGGAATTGACCCGTCCGGGGAAGAGGGATACACTCCTTTTCCGGATGAAGACGTATCAGATCAGCGTGGGCGGTGAAACGTTTCCCATCAAATCCGATGCCGACGAGGCCCACGTGGAGGCCCTGGCCCGCGAGATCCGGGAGCGCTTTGAGGCCATCCACCAGAAGAACCGGGGCGCCAAATCCCCGGCCCAGACCTTCCGCGCCATGACCATGGTGGCCATCACGCTGCTCGACGAGCTCGAAGAACTCCGGGGTCGCCATGGGCGGATGCAGCAGGACACCGCGGCCTTCGCCGAGCAGATTTCCGCCCGCATCGACGCCATTCTGTCCGGGACTCCGTGAACCGGCGTCCTTGAAGTTTCCCTTGCACTTTGCGGGGTCGCGGAATAATATCCGTTCGAAATCATTCCTGATTTACGGAATGTTGAGATACAGTTGAGTACAATTTGAACGCTTTGGAAGGCGATAGAGCATATTCGGAACATCGGGCGGCGCGGATCATCTGTCGATCCGGTCCCTGAACGCTTCGAAATTCTACTCACTGCAGGTTTCGCAGAAAAACGGCGCGAAACGTCACTTCTCAACAGGAAATCAGGGGTGTCGACTCACGGGATGGTCGTGTGAGTCAACGGCGCTGCGCACAGCGCGGTGCTTTTTCATATAGGAGTCGTTCAATGGAATCAGTTGTTTTTATTGGAATTGGAATCGTTGCCGGATTGATTGTCGGTCTGGTTGTCGGAAAGATGCTCCGCGCGAAACAGGACGCGTCGCTCCTTGAAGCGGCGAAGAAGCAGGCGGATGCCCTGCTGGCGGACGCGAAAAAGGAATCGGACCGGGTGCGGCAGGACGGCGCCATCGCCGCCAGGGAAGAAAAAGTAAAGATGCTCTCCGCGTTCGAAAAGGAGAGCGAGCAGCTCAAAAAGGAGAGCGAACAGCTCAAAAAGGAGAGCGAACAGCTCCGCAGGGAAAGCCGGGACGTGGAAAAGCGGATCCGGGAACAGACGGACGCCCACAACAAGAAGAAGGAAGCCCTGGCCGCCAAGGAAATCGAGGTATCCAAACGGGAGGCGGAAATCGAGCGGTCGGAGCGCAGCCTGGCGGATCGCAAGCGCGACCTGGATGCGAAGATGGCCGAAGCGGATCAGCTCATCGAGCGCAAGGCGGGCATCTCGAAGGAGGATGCGCGCAGAGAGCTCATCGAGAGCATCACCGAGGACGCCAAACGGGAGGCGGCCCTCACCGTGCGGGAAGTGGAGGAATCGGCGAAGGAGGAGGCGGAGAGCCGGGCCAAGCGCATCATCGGCATCGCCATTCAGCGCTATGCGGGCGAACACGTGCAGGAGCGGGCCGTGTCCGTCATCAGCCTGCCCACGGACGAGCTGAAGGGGCGCATCATCGGTCGCGAGGGACGGAACATCCGCGCGCTGGAGGCCGCAACGGGCATCGATCTGATTGTGGACGACACGCCCGAGACGGTGGTTATTTCCGGCTTCGATCCGGTCCGCCGGGAAGTGGCCCGCCTGTCCATCGAGCGGCTCATTCAGGACGGGCGCATCCATCCGTCCCGCATTGAAGAAATTGTGGCCAAGGCGCGCAACGACGTGAACAAAGCCGTGAAGGACGCCGGAGAACAGGCCATCCTGGAGATGGGGCTCGCCAAGGTGCACCCGGAAATCGTGAAGATGCTGGGCCGGCTCAAGTTCCGCTACAGCTATGCCCAGAACGTGCTGCGCCATTCGGTGGAATGCGGGTTCATCGCCGGCATGATGGCCGCGGAGCTGGGGCTCAACCAGCGCAAGGCCCGCCGCGCGGGGCTGCTCCACGATATCGGCAAGGCCATGACCCACGAAGTGGAGGGCTCCCACGCGGTCATCGGTGCGGAATTCGCCAAGAAATTTAAAGAAGAACCCATCATCGTCAATGCCATCGGATCCCACCACGAGGACGAGCCCGCCACCAGCGTGATTGCCCACCTCGTGGCCGCGGCGGACGCCCTGTCCGGCGCCCGGCCCGGCGCCCGGCGGGAGATGCTGGAGTCCTACGTGAAACGCCTCGAAAACCTGGAGGCCATCTGCAAGAGCTTCAAGGGTGTGACCGAATCCTACGCCATTCAGGCGGGCCGCGAAGTGCGCGTGCTGGTCGAAAACGAAACCGTCAGCGACAACGATGCCGTCATGCTGTCCAGGGACATCGCCGCGCGCATCGAGGCAGAGCTTACCTACCCGGGCCAGATCCAGGTGACCGTCATCCGCGAATCCAGGGCCGTGGCCACGGCGAAGTAGGCAAACGTCATGTCACCCGTTCGACTGCTCATGATCGGCGACGTCTTTGCAAAGACGGGGCGTTCTGCCGTTCACCGGGTGCTGAAAAAGCTGATCCGGGAGCGCCGCATCGATTTTGTGGTGGCCAACGGCGAAAACATCGCTGGGGGCGTGGGCATTACGCCGGAGCTGGCGGACGACCTGTTTGATCAGGGCGTGAACGTCATCACCTCGGGCAACCACATCTGGCGGCAGAAGGAAATCCGGCCCTACATCCAGAATCATCCGGCCCTGCTGCGCCCCTGCAACTACATTTCCACCCAGCCCGGCCGCGGTTTCGGCGTGTTCGAGACGGACAGCGAGCTGCGGGTGGGGGTCATCAACGTGTCGGGGCAGGTGTTCATGGACGTGAATCCGGACAATCCGTTTGCGGCCGTCGACAACGCCCTGCGGCAGATGGCGGGCGTGAGGCTGATCATGGTGGATTTCCACGCGGAGGCCACCAGCGAAAAGCGCGCCCTGGCCAGCCACCTGGACGGCCGGGTGACCCTGCTGGCGGGCACCCACACCCACGTGCAGACCGCGGACGAGCAGATTACGGCCAAGGGCACCGCCTTCATTTCGGACGTGGGCATGACCGGACCCCACGAATCGATCATCGGCATGAGCCGCGAGACCGTCATGAAGAAGTTCGTCACCGGACTGCCCGAGCCGTTCAAGCCCGCTACCGCCGGCGCCCGCTTCCAGGGCTGCCTCGTGGAGGCGGATGCGGCCACCGGGCAGGCCCAGGCCATCGAGCGCATCGACATCCCCCTGGCGGATGACTGATCCGGCTTTACGAAGAATGGGAAATGCGGTTTGATTCCGGTTCCGCTGTACGCGGAAGACCGGCGGCCAGCGCAACATGCAAGGGAGCAATCAGATGACAAAGAGTTACAAAATCGCAGTAATCGGTGGCGACGGCACCGGGCCGGAAGTGGCCCGCGAAGGTGTGAAGGTGCTGAAGGCCGCGGCGGCAAAGCACGGGTTCAAGCTGGATTTTACAGACTTCGATTTCGGCGGCGACCGGTACCTGCGCACCGGCGAAGTGCTGCCCCCGTCGGCGCCGGATGAGATGCGGCAGTTCGATGCGATTTTTCTGGGTGCCATCGGCCATCCGGATGTGAAGCCGGGCATCCTGGAAAAGGGCATTCTGCTGAAGCTCCGGTTCGAACTGGATCAGTACATCAACCTTCGGCCGGTGAAACTCTTTCCCGGTGTAGAAACCCCGTTGAAGAACAAAGGGCCCGAACACATCGATTACGTGGTGGTGCGCGAAAACACCGGCGGCCTGTACACGGGCATCGGCGGGGTATCCATGAAGGGAACGCCCCACGAGGTGGCGGTGCAGAGCATGGTATACAGCCACGAGCAGGTGTCCCGCTGCCTGCGCTACGCCTTCGAGTACACGAAGAAGCGCGCGAAGAACAACACGCTGGCCCTGTGCGGCAAGACGAATGTGCTCACCTACGTGTACGACCTGTGGGAGAGGGCCTTCCACGCCATGGGCGCCCAGTTTTATCCGGAGATCAAGCGCGAGTACTTCCACGTGGACGCCACCTGCATGTGGATGGTGAAGAACCCCGAATGGTTTGACGTGATTGTGACGGGCAACATGTTCGGCGACATCATCACGGATCTGGGGGCCATCACCCAGGGCGGCATGGGCATCGCGGCGGGCGGCAACATCAATCCCGAGGGCGTGTCCATGTTTGAACCCATCGGCGGGTCGGCGCCCAAGTACACGGGCAAGAACGTCATCAACCCTCTGGCCGCCATCTGCGCGGGCCAGATGATGCTCGACACCCTGGGCGAGACCGCTGCCGCAAAAGAGATTGAAGCGTCCGTCATCAACGTCACCGCCAACAAGTTGAAGAGCCTGGCGGCCGGCCAGATGGGGTACTCCACGCAGGAAGTGGGCGACCTCGTGGCCAACGGCCTGTAGACGCGATACGTCCGCAGCGCCCATCCGCCGTCGCGCACCCCAGCCGTGAACACGGTGCAGAGAATGAATGCCGGTCACAATTATCTGAATCAGAACGCCACACCGCAGGTGACGCGGACCCCGTAGGTTCCGTCTTCCGCCCATTTGAACCGGTTGATTTCCACATACGGGTCCGGCGGCCGGTCGTCCTTCCAGTACACGGTCCGGTACAGATGGAATGACACCCCACCCATGGCCTGAATTTCCAGCACAAAGCCGATGTACCGATTCCACCAGTGGATTGTTTTATAAACAAGGCCGGCCGTCAGATACTGAACGCGCATGTCACACTCGCCCTCTCCTTCATCCAGCAGATTCTGTCCCGTGAAAATGGCGTATCCCAGCATGGGACCCACCCGCGATATCCAGCCCTTCTGGTGTCTGCGCCGATCCGAGGCAATAAAAAGAACACCCATGTCGGCGGACACGAGCAGTCCCGACTTCCCGGGACCAGGAAGCGAAAACATGACCCGGCTCACTCGGACATCCGCTGCCAGCAGCTTTCTGAACTGGATACCGGCATCCCCTTCCGCGTGAAGCCAATAGCCGGCAACAATCGGCGGCGCAATTCCGCCCCGCAGTTCCACATGGAACAGCCGGTCGTGAACAGCGCTGTCATCCGGGTCACACTCCGCGGAAAACGGTATTCCTGTTGCGACGATGATGGCCGCAAAAATCTGAAATCGAATCATGGCCACGGGATGGAATGAAAACATGATCTTTCCTCCCTGGAAATAGTTCCATCATCATGCCCGCTATTGAAGACAGGCATTCAACGTTACACCATTGGGGACTTGGAATCCCGGATAACGTATCCTTTTTTCGCACATTTTTTAGAGAAGTTGTGTCAACCGGGGACGTTGGTAACACTCTGTTCGTGGTCAATTGGATTCTCCGGTAGGGGACAATCTCTCTGTGCGAGTCATTCAACAATGCGATCTCCACAGGACCGAGGTGGATGACCCACTGGTCTTCTCCAACGAGCTCCAGACCGACGATTTCCTCACCGCGGAAGGGGTGCGCGACGGCGGAAAAAGTTGACGGCGATGTTCCCGACTACCTTTTATTGAAGTACTCGCGCAGGATAGCGGCTGCGGCGCTGGATGACTTGATGCGCCATTTGGGCGAATTGACAATCAGCACGGCGATGGCGACCTCCGGCTTGTCGGCCGGCGCCAACCCCACGAACCAGCTGTAGGCCCGGTAGGGATTCTTCCCGTTCAGCGTACCCGTTTTGCCGGCCACCTGAATGCCCGGTACCACCGGGTGATTTCCTTCGCGGAATCCCTTGCGGGCCGTGCCGTCGGTAACAGTGACCGTCATCGCTTCGCGCAGCAGGCGCGCTGTGTCCTTTTCAACGGTGCGACCCAGGTAGGCGGTCTGCGCTTCATAGATGGGCCGGCCGGCCGCATCCTCTACCCGTTCGACGATGTAGGGTTTCAGCATCGCACCGTCCTGGGCAATGGACTGGGCAATCATTGCGCCGTGAAGCGGCGAGAGGTGAGAGTGCCAGAATCCGGCGGCAGCACGGGCCTTTTCCAATCGTTCCGCCGGCACGTCCACTTCCGAAGGAGAAACGGCAACATCAAAAGGCAGCGGCCGACCGAAGCCGAACCGCTCCGCGTACTGATGCAGCACGTCCCTTGGCAGATGGCGATCAGACAGCTTCGCATACACCGCGTTGGTGGAAAAGCCGAATGCCTTTTTCAGACTGCGACAGGCGCTGTCCAGCTCCCGCGAGTCAATCAGGTTCTCCATCTGAAGGGAATTGCCTCCTCCGTGATAGCAGAGTTCGGTATTCAGATTCACACCCGCCTTTTCGAGCAGCGCCGACGTGGTGACAATCTTGAAGATGGACGCCGCCGGCGGTGACGCGTCAAGGGCCACATCGTCCACCGGCGACGCGAATGCCTCGCCGTGGTACTGGGACAGGGCCAGCACCCGGCCGGTTCTGGAATTCAGCACCACTGCGGCGCCCGCCGGCACGTCATTGGCGGCAAACAGCTCGTCCGCGAACTGCTGCAGGTCGGGGATGACCGTGAAGTGGACCCGTCTGCCGTCCGCGAGCTGCTGAAAGTATCCGTCCGGTCCCTTGCGCATGTCCCGCAGGGAAACGCCGGCCAACGGACTTCCGGGAGGCGGCGCGCCGGGCACGTCCGCAGATGAGAAGGCAGCGACCAGGGCTACCACGACAAAGACAATGAAACGAATGCTCCTTTTCATGGACAGAAACTTTACCGGTGCCGGGTCCGGAAATCAAAAAACCGACAACCCGGAGTTCAGAGTTCCATCTTCTTTTCCGGCCGTTTTTTCTTCAGGCCCGACAGGGGGTCGTCGTTGAGAAGGCCCGACAGATCGTCTGCCGGCGTCGGGGTCGGCCGCACCGCGGGCGGTCGGGAGGGCTTCTTCTCCTCCAGTGCGGACAGCCGTACCGTCAGCTGATCGCGTTCTTGTTCGAGAGCGGACAGGTCGTTCCTGTATCGGAGCGACTGTTCTTCCAGCTCCCCGATGCGGGTGTGCAACAACGCGATGTCGTCCTCCCGGGCATTCAGCTGCGCCCGGTGCAGTGCCGTCATCGCCGTCTCCCTGTCCAGACGGATTCCTTTTTCGACTGACCACACTGCAAACATTCCCAGTGCGCCCGCCATCGGCAGGACGAGCAGCGCTTCTTTCATCCATCCGGGTGTCCTGTTACCCCGGCGGATGCGGGCCAGTGCCTGCTCGTGCTGTTCCTGCAGCTCCAGTGCCCGCTGCCGGGCCTCCAGTTCCACCTGCTGCAGGGCCCGGGCGCGCGCCAGCTCGGATGCGAGGGCCGCCTGTTCCCTTGCCCGTTCCTTGTCCCGTTCGGCCTGCTGCGCCTGTTCCCGCTCCCGCCGTTCCCGTTCCAACCGCTCCACCGCCGCCCGCTGCTTCTTTTCTTCTTCGGCCTTTCGGGCGGCCGCCCCTGCACGAGCTTCCGCCAGCACCCGCTGCTGTTCCATGGTCATCAGGTCCGCCAGGGCGATACGCGACGAATTTTCTGTTGCTGAACGCATTGCCGCTCTCATGGTCGCACCTCCTGTCTGTAATGACGACGGACGGGGGCGCCGGGATCTGACAAATCTCGCGCCGTAATGTTCGTTCATAACTTGGCACCGGTGGCCGCGAAGGTCATAATGCGCCCCAGGAGGATTCATTCATGCAGGATGTTCAATTCAGTCCCATCGACCAGGCCCTGTTCGACAGCCGCATCGTCCACGTGAGCGACGTGGTCGATTCCGAGCTGGCCCACGACGTGACGCGGCAGCTGCTGGCCCTTGAAAAAGCAGACCCGAAAAAGCCCGTCTACCTGTTCATCAACAGCCCCGGGGGCGAGATCAACTCGGGATTTGCCGTTTACGACACGGCGCGGTTCATCGCGCCGGAGATCATCACCGTGGTGTGCGGGCTGGCGGCCAGCATGGGATCCCTCATCGCCCTGTGTGCGAAGAAGGAAAACCGCCTGGCCCTGCCCAACAGCAAATTCCTCATCCATCAGCCCCTCATCTCCGGCGTCATGCACGGGCCCGCGTCCGACATCGAAATTCAGGCAAAAGACCTGCTGCGCACCAAGGAAAAGATCAACGCCATCTACGCGGCGGAATCGGGACGTCCCATGGCGGAAATCGTCAAGGCGACGGATCGGGACAACTGGATGAATGCGGAAGAGGCCCTGTCCTTCGGCCTCATCTCCCGCATTGTGGCCCACCGGTCCGAACTCTCCTGACCCATGAGGGGCGGATGCCTGTCGTTTCTGTCCGCCTTCATGCTGGTTTCCGGATGTGGAACATCCGCGGCGATTCACGGGAGTCGCGCTCTCGTCGTCCGGGGTGCCGGCCCGTCCGTTGAATCGCCGATGACGGAACCGCAACCCGTACCTGCTGAATCGGGGCCTGCGCCGCCGGTTGTCGCCCTTTCATCCGTGCAGGCCACCCTGCGGATCGTCCGTCCTTTGCGGCTCGTGAGAGTGGGAGGAGAAACGGGGCTCGATGGCGAACTGGTGCTGGAGCTGGTCCAGACCGGACCGGAGACGATCACAGTCGCCGACATGGATGTAATGGGGCTTCGTTTCGTTCATGCCACCACCGGAGAGGTCCACGTCATCGTTCACCCCTGCGCGTGCATGCTGCTCGCCTCGACGGATGACGGGGAGCGGGCCATGGCCGCCCGACCGGTGACACTGGCGCCGGGCGTGCCGCAGGTGCTGCGGATCGCCGATTTCGGCTGCGGCGGCGGAATGTGGACACCGCCCTTTCCGGGAACGTGGAATGTCATCTGGGGTGTTATTCTGCCGGAACGGGTGCCGGTCTTCGATGCCGCCTTCGATTCGTCATCGACCACGGCGGCCTGCAAAGCGGCGTTCCTTGATCCCGTCCTGTGGAAAGCCGCGGCCGTCAGCCCGCCCGTATCCATCGAGTTGAAGCAACCTGTACCGCTTGCCATTCCCTCCGGCGGCACTAAATAATCAGCCATGACCTTCGCCTGTCCCAACCGCGACGACGACGGCCGCTGCCGGATGCTGGACACCCTGTGCGTGCCCGGCCGGCCCGGCTGCGTGCAGGAAGGAACCGCCACCTTTGCCCTGGACGTGGAAACCCGCATCCGCATGGCGGAAGAACAGGCGGCCCTTCTGGAAGCAAAAAAGAAATCAGCCCTGCGCAGGCGGTGAGGGCCAGTTGCTGTCCAGGCGGGAGGCGATAACGGATCGCACCTCTTCCATCAGTGCGCCGATGTCCTTCTTCGAGCGTCCCGCAACTTCCACCGGTGGATGGGCGATGACCTGGATGGGGCCGGGCACGAACGAGAGGGAGGATTTGTCGGGCAGCCGCTTCCAGCTGCCGTTGATGGTCACCGGCAGGATGGGCAGGCCGGACTCAATGGCGGTCAGAAAGCCGCCGATTTTGAATTCCCGCAGGACGCCGTCGTCCGCCCGGGTGCCCTCGGGAAAGATGGCCACGCTGACGCCGGGGGGCAGCTTCTTCATGGCCATTGCCATGTTCTTCAGCGCCAGCTTGGGCGATGAACGGTTGATGAAGATGTGCCGCGCCAGATAGAGCGCCCATCCGAACAGGGGAATGTACCCCAGCTCCTTCTTCAGCACCCACCGGAACTGGAAGCCCATCAGCATGAGGGCGGGAATGTCGAGGAGCGACTGGTGGTTGGACGCGATGATGTAGGAACGGGAGCGATCAATCTGCGGGCTGATCTCGTATTGTACCGTGGCAAAGCAGATGGTCTTTCCCAGCCACACCCAGGCCCGGCAGATGTGGAAGGCCAGCTTCCCCGTGCGGGAAACCGCGCCCGTCAGGGCAATGGGCAGCCACATGACAAAGCTGGCACTCATCCACCAGAACACCACCCAGCTGGACTTGAGAATGTCGACGACCCGTTTCATGATTTTTGTGCGATGAAACGCTTCCGATTTTAATAAGAATGGCGCTTCTGTCCATGGGAAAAACACGCTACCATCCGCGCCGTGTCAAGGATTGCGAAAACGCAGAACAAGCGTCGATGCCCCTGGCCGGGCGACGATCCGCTGTACATCGATTACCACGACGGGGAGTGGGGCGTTCCCTGTCACGACGACCGCCGGCTGTTTGAATTCCTGGTGCTCGAAGGGGCCCAGGCGGGGTTGTCGTGGATCACCATTCTGCGCAAACGGGACGCCTATCGACAGGCGTTTGCGGATTTCGATCCCCGGGCCGTGGCCGCGTTTTCAAAGCGGGACGTAACCCGCCTGATGACGGACGACGGTATCGTGCGGAACCGGCGGAAAATCGAATCGGCCATCAACAATGCGGCCCGTTTTCTGGAGGTGCAGTCGGCCTTCGGTTCGTTTGACGCCTATGCGATGGCGTTCACGGGGGGACGGACAATCCACAACCGGTTTGCCGCCATGACACAGGTGCCCGCGTCCACGCCGGTTTCCGAGGCCTGGAGCCGGGACATGCGCCGCCGGGGGTTCACCTTCGTCGGACCCACCATCCTGTACGCCCACATGCAGGCCTGCGGCATGGTGAACGACCACCTGACCACCTGCTTCCGCCACGGCGAGCTGAAAGGGGCTTCATGAACACGACGGCGATGGTGATGACGGTGGCTGCCCTGGGCTTCTGCTGGATCCCCGGCTGGGGCTGGATCGCCATCGCCCTGGCCATGGGAGGGCTCTTCATCGGCATTCTGGGAATGACATCGACGAAAACCTCTCCGTCCGGCCTCGGCATGGACGTGGCCAGCTGGGTGTACGGCATCCTCGTGGGCGTTGCCGGGCCCGTCTTTCAGTCGAAGGCCGCCGGCGGATTCCTCGACCCGCTGCTGCTCCCCCTGTCCATGAACGGGGCCGCCATCGCCTCCCTGGTGCTGCTGGTGTCGTTCATCGCGGTCCAGCTGGTGGCCCGCCGCCGCTGGCGCGCCCCCCTTGTCGCCGTTGCATTCGTTCTGTACGGGCTGCTGGCCCTGTGCGGATGGACCGGCCTCACCCTTGCGGACCGCGCGGGCATTTCCCTCATAACGATGTAACCGGCCCGCCCCGGCCCCGCCGGAATATGCCAGTTTCAGTATTCAAATGATCGGCGTCCTCAGGTAGTTTCGGGACTTCGGGAATCAACCGGCTTCAAACGGAGGAGTGCAATGAAATACGGCCATTTTAACGACACCGGACGCGAGTATGTGATCACCAACCCCCGGACCCCGTTTCCGTGGATCAACTATCTGGGAACGGGAAATTTCTTTTCCATCATCTCCAGCCTGGGGGGCGGCTACAGCTTCTACCGGGACGCCCGCCTGCGCCGGCTGACCCGCTACCGCTACAACACGGTGCCCCAGGACGCATCGGGAAAGTATTTCTACATCAACGACGGCCGCGACATCTGGACGCCCACCTGGATGCCCGTAAAAACCGATCTGGACAGCTATGAATGCCGTCACGGCATGGGCTACACCCGGTTCGTTTCGTCGAAGAACGGCGTGCAGGCGGAGGTGCTCACCTTTGTTCCGCAGAAATTCGAAGGAGAAGTCACCCGCCTCACCCTGACCAACCGCTCGGACGCCCCGGTCAACCTGAAGGTATTTTCGTTTGTCGAGTTCTGCATGTGGAACGCCCTCGACGACATGACGAACTTCCAGCGCAACCTGAACACGGGCGAAGTGGAAGTGGAAGACGGCGTCATTTACCACCGCACGGAATACCGGGAGCGCCGCAATCACTTTTCGTTCTTTTCGTGCAACCGCCCCATCGACGGCTTCGAAACGGATCGCCGGGCGTTTCTGGGTGACTACCGGGGCTTCCACGAGCCGCTCATGGTGGAACAGGGCAAACCGGGCAACCACGTGGCCCACGGCTGGAGCCCCATCGCCAGCCATTTCCTGGACATCCGGCTCGCCCCGGGCGCGTCGGAGGAATTCATCTTCGTGCTGGGCTATGCGGAAAACCCCCAGGATCAGAAGTGGGCCTCCGAAGGCGTCATCAACAAGGCCCCCGCCCGCGCCATGATCGATCGCTTCAAGGACGGCGCCGCCGTGGACCGGGCCTTTGCGGAGCTGCAGGCCTACTGGGACGACGTGCTCGGCCGCTACCAGCTCACCCACCCGGACGAAAAGCTCTCAAGGATGGTGAACATCTGGAACCAGTACCAGTGCATGGTGACCTTCAACCTGTCCCGCAGCGCCTCCTATTTCGAATCCGGCATCGGCCGCGGCATGGGATTCCGCGATTCCAACCAGGACATCATCGGATTTGTTCACCAGGTGCCCGATCGGTGCCGGGAGCGCATCATGGATCTGGCGGCCACCCAGCTGGAGGACGGCGGCGCTTATCACCAGTACCAGCCCCTCACCAAGAAGGGCAACAACGAGATCGGCGGCAACTTCAACGACGATCCCATGTGGCTGGTGTGTTCCACGGCGGCCTACATCAAGGAAACGGGCGACATGTCCATCCTCGATGCGATGGTGCCCTACGACAACGACGTGGCAAAGGCGAAACCCCTGTTCGACCACCTGCGGCGCTCGTTCTACCACGTGGTGAACAACCTGGGGCCCCACGGCCTGCCTCTCATCGGCCGCGCGGACTGGAACGACTGCCTCAACCTGAACTGTTTTTCCAACAATCCCGACGAACCCTTCCAGACCACGTCCAATCAGGAAGGGCGCACCGCCGAAAGCCTGATGATCGCGGGCATGTTTGTCATCTACGGTCGGCAGTTTGCCGAGATCTGCGATTTGAAGGGTTTTGCCGACGAGGCAAAAACCGCCCTGTCCCACATTGCGAAAATGGAGCAGGCCATTCTGTCTCACGGCTGGGACGGCGAGTGGTTCCTGCGGGCCTACGATTTCTACGGCGACAAGGTGGGCAGCAAGGATAACGAAGAAGGAAAAATCTTCATCGAATCCCAGGGATTCTGCACCATGGCGGGCATCGGCGCAGAAGATGGCAGGGCACGGCAGGCCCTCGACGCCGTCAAGAAATACCTGGACTGCGAACACGGCATCGTGCTCAACCATCCGGCGTTCACGAAATACGAAATCCGCTATGGCGAAATTTCCACCTATCCACCCGGATACAAGGAAAACGCGGGCATCTTCTGCCACAACAATCCGTGGATCATGATCGGCGAAACGGTGATCGGCCGCGGTGATCGGGCGTTTGAGTACTATGCGAAAATCGCCCCCGCCTACACCGAGGATCGCAGCGAGCTGCACACGGTGGAGCCGTATGTGTACGCCCAGATGATCGCGGGCAAGGATGCCTTCCGGCCCGGCGAAGCGAAGAACTCCTGGCTCACGGGCACCGCCGCGTGGAACTTCATTGCCATTGCCAACCACATCCTGGGCATCCAGCCCGACTACCACGGCCTGAAGGTGGATCCGTGCATTCCCGCCGCCTGGGACGGGTACACAATCACCCGGAAATTCCGGGGCGCCACCTATGTCATCGAGGTGAAGAATCCCTCCCACGTGTGCCGGGGCGTCAAGGAAGCCGTGGTGGATGGTAAAAAAATCGACGGCAACATCCTCCCCGTGTTCGGCGACGGCAAATCCCACCATGTGCAGGTCACGCTGGGCTGACATCGCCCGGTGCGCCATCATCGTGCTGCTCCTGGGCCGCGGCGCGGCGGCCTCCCTGTCTTCGTGCGAAGAATACGGCAACAACGAGGATATCGATGCGCGGCTTGCCGGATATGAGACATCGTTTCCCCATCTGGCGCGTCGGGAGATCATCGGTCAATCCGTTGCGGGCGCGGACATCCACGCCCTTTTCGTGTCAACCGATCCGGCGCAGGATGCCGCGAAACCGGAAGTCCGCGTGGTGGGCGGCATTCATGGAAACGAGTGCCTGGCCACGGAAATGGTGCTGCAGATCATCGCGTCGTTGCTGGACGGCGCGGCTGTCGATCCGATGAGCCGCCGGCTGGTGGAACACCTCCAGTTCGTCTTCGTGCCCCTCGTCAATCCCGACGGGCATGACCGGGTGCCCGCAGAGCGGTTGAACGCCTCCGGAATCGATCTGAACCGCAACTTCGGCTACGCGTGGACGCCGGTTCCGGACCACGGTTCTTCTCCCTTTTCGGAGCCGGAAACCCGTGCACTGCGCGACCTGAGCCAGTCCCGCGCCTTTGTGCTGGGGCTCAGCTACCACACCCGCGCCGACTACGTGAACGGCCCCTGGAACTGGACGCCCTTCCACCCCCGCGACGAAGAAC
The DNA here is from genome assembly GCA_029565915.1 of Deltaproteobacteria bacterium. Lineage (GTDB taxonomy): Bacteria > Myxococcota_A > Polyangia > JAAYKL01 > JAAYKL01 > JAKQNG01. Next base: position 5,566 of record JAKQNG010000340.1, on the reverse strand, counting down.
TGATTGCCGCCATTGGCGCCGACTACGCGGGCGCAAGCGATTATCAGGTGGTGTTCGGCTGGGACTGGTATCAGATTTCGGGGGACATCGACGACTGGTCCCTGGGCACGGCGGGCACCTTCGACTGGACCATTGAACTGCAGTCCGATGCGGAGCTGCAATGGGACGTTCACGGGCCGGGCGTTGTCGCGTTCTTCGAATGGGCCCTGCGGGGCGTCGAAGGAACGGTCACGGACGCAGAAACCGGACAACCGCTGCCCGCCATGATTACCGTGGAGCCCGAAGGGGAACCTGTGTTCACGGATCCCGACGGCGGGGACTATCACCGCATGCTGCTGGAGGGAACTTACGAGATCACCGCATGGGCAAACGGGTATGCGGCCCTCACAGTGGATAACGTGGTGGTTCCGTCCGGTGGAACCGTCACGGTGGATTTCGCCCTGACTCCCGACGACTGCCGGTCCGCCTTCCGGGTGAATGCAATGACCCAGCCGCGGGACCTGACGAACCACTGGTATGCAACGAATGGCTACGACAACACCACGCTGCCATCCGATGCCCTGGGCCGGCGGGACGACTGGTACTACTCCCTGGGCGGCGGCAGCCTCACGCTCGATCTGGGCGAGGCCCTGGACGATGGGGACGGCGCCGACCTGACCGTGGTGAGCGGTACGGGCAGCAGTGATCAGGTGCGCGTATTTGTCGCCGCGCATCAGGACGGACCGTTCATGGAAGTCGCCAAAGGGGCAGGAACGCTGGAGGTGGATGTGCAGGCGTTTCCGAGGGCTGTGCAATTTGTGCGACTCGTGGATGACGGCGCGGTGTTCTTCGGTGTCACAGACGGCGGCTACGACGTGGATGCCGTGGAGGTGACGGGATCTTGTCTTTCAGATGGCGATCCGGACACGGACAGCGGCACCGGGGACACGGACACCCCGGATTCGGCCGACCCGTCATCCACGGCCCACGCGATTTCCGGATGTTCGACGTCTCAGCGGCAATTCACAACTTCCCTTTTCGAAGTCTTGTTCTGAAACAGCTCCCGGATTAAGGTGCGTCCATGCTGACGGATATTCTCGTTCTCAACTGCTTTCTCATCTTCGCGGCGCGCATCGTGGACGTGTCGCTGGGAACCTTGCGAACCCTGTTCATCATCCGGGGAAACCGGCTCGTTTCGTGGGTTCTGGGCTTCTTCGAGGTGCTCATCTGGATCTGGGTGGTGTCCCGGGTGATTGACGGCGTCAGGGAACAGCCTATCTACGCGGTGTTCTACGCCGTCGGATTTGCCACCGGTACAGTGCTGGGCGTCACCATTGAAAAATGGCTGGCCGTGGGCGACAAGGCGGTGCTGCTGTTCACCCGCCGGGCGGACGATGTGTCATCGGCTCTGCGCGCCGAGGGTTATGCCCTGACGGAACTGAAAGGGGAGGGGCAGGACGGTCCCATCTCCATCCTGTTCATGAAAGTACCCCGCCGGCGGGTGGATAGCGTGGTCGACAAAGCACGCGGCATCGACGAGCATATCTTTGTCGTCATCGAAAATGTCGATCAGGTGACCGCTGAGCGCAACGCATCCCTGCTTCGCACCGGCTGGCGCACCAAGGGTCGCAAATTCAAATAGCATCCGCATCTTTCATCCGGGAATAAAGGTGCCATCGACGACAGAGTAGTCTGCGCGGTGTTCATCAATGTGGATGTAGTCGCGGTGGGTGGTCGTGATGAATACCTGTCCACCCATGCTCTGCAGGAATGCAAACAGGTGGCGATTCCGGTCTCGATCCAGCTCCGAGGAGACGTCGTCAAACAGCAGCAGGGGAATTCGTCCCGTGCAATCCGCCAGGGCCCGCGTTTCGGCAATTTTTGCCGCCAGCACCAGCGTTCGTTGCTGTCCCTGGGAGGCATATCTCCGGGCCGCGTGCCCTTCCATCAGAAACACGAGATCATCGGCGTGGGGCCCCGCCGTCGTAAATCGACGCTCCCGGTCAACACCCGCCTTGTCCGCCAGCACCCGTGCATATTCTTCCTGCGCGCCCCGGATGGACGGTCGATAGGTCATTTCGGCCACGCCGCCCTCGCTGATCCGTTCTGCCGCATCTTTAAAGAACGGCTGCATCTGATCGACGAACTCCGCCCGCATGGAGACCATCCGGCTGCCCGCATCCGCCAGCTGTGTATCGAAGGGGGCCAGGGCCCGTTGGTCGCTGCGTCCGTCCCGGAGCAGGCGGTTCCGGTTGGCCAGTACCCGCTGGTAGGCCCGATAGATGGACGGATATCGGCCGTCTGCCTGAAACATCGCCCGATCGAGAAACCGCCGTCGAATCTCCGGTCCGCCCTGCACGATGTCCATCATCGCCGGGTGGAACAACACCATGGGCAGCATCTGAAAATGCATTCCCGTCGCGGTGACATCCTTTCCGTCCACTGTCACCGTGCGTTCTCCCCGGGTCCATGTCATTTCACACCGGATGCCCGCCGCCGCATCGCCGAACAGGCCGGTCACCCTGGCCCGCTCTTCTCCGTACATCAACAGTTCACCGCGGACCGCCGTGCGGAAGGATCGCAATGCGCCCAGCAGATAGATTCCTTCAATCAGGTTCGATTTGCCCATGCCGTTGCGGCCGGAAATGACATTGAACCGGGGACAGGGTTCGATTCGTGCGGAACGGATGTTGCGGAGGTGGACAATGCTGAGTTCGTCGAGCCGGACGGAGAGCAAGCGGTTTTCCTAGATGCGCATGGGCATGACGACGCCCACGAATTCCCCGGCCGTATCCTTGACAACAGCGGGATCCAGATCGCCCGACAATTCCACCGCTACTTCTTCATCATTCAACACCGAAAGAACATCGATAAAGTACTTGGCGTTGAAACCGATTTCCATATCCGCGCCGTCATAGCTGACATCCACGACATCAGAGCTTCCGCCGATGGACGGATTGTCCGTTACGATTTCCACCGCGCCTTCGGAGAGAACAAATTTGACGCCGAGGGTGCGATCCGACGAAACGATGGACACGCGCTTCAATGCATCGAGCAGCTTTCCGCGGGGAACGATCATCCGCTTTTCCTGTTGTTTCGGAATCACCTGATCGTAGGGCGGAAACTCCGTTTCGATCAGTTTGGAGGAGAGGCATACATCCGCCGTAACTGCCGGCTGATCATCCGTCGCCTTCTCCACCTCCACCTTCCGCTTCAGGAACACCGACCCGTCGAGCGAACCGATGGACACGGTGTCTTCCGAGTCGCCGAGGAGTCGCCGGATTTCCAGAATTCCCTTCTGGGGAATGACCATGTTGAAGTTGTAGAACCCGCTTTCCTGCACACGGCATTCCACCTTTGATAACCGGTGACCATCCGTGGTGACCATCCGCAGAATCTTGCCATCTCCCTGAAAGAGGGCGCCATTGATGTGGGGTCGTGTTTCATCGCTGGAAATGGAGTAGGCACAGCGGTCGATCATCCCGGCCAGGTGTTTTTCTTTCACATCGAAGAAGGACACCTCCGCGGCATCCGGAATGGTCGGAAAATCGTCGGCGGGCAGGCTGAGCAGGCGGAACCGCGTTCGACCGGCGGTGACTTCCACCGCATCTCCGTCCACATTCAGGGTGATGGGGCCGTCGGGCATGTTCTTCACCACGTCGTGCAGGGTTCGGGCCGGCAGCGTCACAGCGCCATCCTTGTCGACACGGGCCGGAAACAGGCCTTCCGCGGACAGGCTGAGATCCGTGGCCGCAAATCGCACGCGATCATCTCCCTCGGTGGAAACGAGCACGTTGGAAAGAATCTGCATCGAGCTCTTGCGATCGGCAATGCCGCTGGTGCGGGCAAGGGCGGCAGAGAAACACTGTCTGGACAATGTCACTTTCATAGGTGATTTTCCTTTGTTTCAATAGGCCGCTCACGGGACGACCGAAGGAAGAATTGCGTTTTTTCCAGCCAGTGTCCAGTTCTATCTAAAGCACAGTTTTAATAAAGAACAGTAATAGCAGGGGTTGTGAAAATGTGGATAACTCTGCATCGTCAGGATCTGCGGGAACTCGCTGAACACGGGATTGTGTGAATGAATTCTGTATAACGTCCCACCCCGGTCTGGAGAAAAAGTTCTTCACAGTTCATCCCGGGATCGTCCAGAAGGAAGAGGTTGGTTGTTCACAACTTTTCAGCAGGCTGTCCACAGGTGAACAGAAGGCAAGCGGATGGAAAAGAAGCTGGTATTGACATCGGCGTTTGAGCCGCGGGGAGATCAACCCCGGGCGATTGAACGACTGGCCCGTGGCATCGAAGCGGGCATCGCCCATCAGGTGCTGCTGGGCATCACCGGTTCGGGCAAGACCTTTACCATGGCACAGGTCGCCATGGCGGTGCAGCGGCCCATCCTCGTGCTGGCGCACAACAAGATTCTCGCCGCCCAGCTCTATTCGGAATTCAAGGCCCTGTTTCCGCGCAATGCGGTGGAGTATTTCGTCAGCTATTACGATTACTACCAGCCGGAAGCCTATGTCCCTTCCACCAACACCTACATCGAAAAGGACTCGTCGATGAACGAGCAGCTTGATCGGATGCGCCATGCGGCCACCCGGTCCCTGCTGACCCGGCGCGATGTCATCGTCGTGGCCTCCGTTTCGTGCATCTACGGAATCGGTGCAAAGGACGATTACGCGGCGATGATGGTCACCGTGGAGACCGGACCGTCAAAGGGACGGGACCGACTCCTGCGCGCCCTGGTCGACATTCAGTACGCGCGGAACGATGCGGATTTTGCGCGGGGCACCTTCCGCGCCCGGGGCGACACGGTGGAAATCTTTCCCGTCCACGAGGACGAGCGGGCCGTACGGATTGAATTCTTCGGCGACACGGTGGAGCGGATCAGCGAGATCGATCCGCTGCGGGGCCACGTGCTGGGGTCTCTGCCGCGGGTGTCCTTCTTTCCCGGCTCCCATTACGTGCTGCCGCCTGAGAAGATGCAGCAGGCCCTGAACAGCATCCGCGACGAACTGCGAACACGGCTGGCAGAACTCGACGGCCAGGGAAAGCTGGTGGAGAAGCAGCGCCTCGAAGAGCGCACCCTGTACGATCTGGAAATGCTCGAAGAAACGGGCCACTGCCCCGGCATCGAAAACTACTCCCGACATCTGGACGGACGCGCACCCGGCGAACCGCCGACCACGCTGCTCGACTATTTCCCAGATGATTTCGTGCTGTTCGTTGACGAGAGCCATCAGACGATCAGCCAGGTGGGCGCCATGTACCGCGGCGATCGCTCCCGCAAGCAGACGTTGGTCGATTTTGGATTCCGCCTGCCCTCCGCCCTGGACAACCGGCCGCTGACCTTCGACGAGTTCAATGCGCGCATCGGCCAGGTGGTGTACGTCTCCGCAACGCCGGCGGACTACGAGCTGCAGCAGGCGGGCGCGGAAATCGTCGAGCAGGTCATCCGGCCCACCGGGCTCATGGATCCCGAGGTGGAGGTCCGGCCGGCCCGCAGCCAGGTGGACGATCTGCTGGAGGAAATCCGCCGGCGGGTGGCGCTGGGGGATCGGGTGCTGGTCACCACCCTGACCAAGCG
>JAKQNG010000337.1 GCA_029565915.1 Deltaproteobacteria bacterium | reverse complement strand
AGCGGCTCCAGTCGATCTGGCTGGCCTCCAGGTCGTGGAGGTCGATTCTGGTGACCGGCGGCTGCTGGTCGATGAGGGCTTCTTCGGCATTGGCGCTCCAGCGGGCCGTGGACGAGACGATGATGCGGTGCGAGAAGGTTTTTTTGCCGGACGCGGTAAAGAAGCTGTCGATGTCCTTCTTCTGAATGGTGTGGTCTTCGGCGTACAGCTTGCACTGGACCGCGTGAAATTCGCCGGTGCGGGTGCGGGCCACCAGATCGATGCCCGTGTCGTTGGCGAGAACGCCCTGGGCCCGGGCCCAGTCCGCGAACATCCACACGTCGCTGTACAGGTCGGCCCAGACCGGTTCACATTTCAGGTAGCCGGCAATGAGCTGTTCAAAGTAGGTGCCCTTTTCACGCTCCGTGCGCGCGGCGTTACGATAGGTGGACAAGAGGGACTGGAGTGGGGTCATGGTCACCTCCGGCGATTCGGATCAGTTGGTGTGTCATTCTTATCCCGATCAGGAAGACTCTGTGTCATCTGCTTTCCTGTCTTTCCGGGCGGCAGGAAGTTTTCTCCGGTCACTACGGTCCTGCCTGTCTTTCCTTCCAGCTCCAGTCGCGCGCGTCTGGCGATACGGCCGCCCTTCTTTCCGGCTTGCGCATTTTCAGGCATTCCGGTGGCATCAATACTTTCGGCAATCTGACGGGTTGAAAGCTCAGCCAATGCAGTGAAGATCAGTTCCGCCTCCGTCATATGGTCGCGCAGATTCTGCGTCTTCAGACCTTTGATGTTCTTATGCTCCCGAACGGAAACCCCGCTCCATTCCTTGTGAATGATGTTGGTCAGAATCGCATACTCCTCTTCATCCCTGATTTCATGATCCTTCCAGTAGTCAGTGAGCTTGTTGCGGGTTTCCTGTCCCATCATCCGCTGTTGAATCCACTTTTCGCTTCTGCCGTGTTGCTGCCAGTATTCTCGTGCGCGATCCAGCGAACGGGCCGGATCGTTCATGTCCTGAATCCGCTCGTAACCCACCCTGGCCAGCCAGAGCTTGATCGGTTCCGCCTTCGGGCTGGGCACCGACTGAATGAGGCGCAGCAGCGTTTGCGGATCGGCTACGTCAGTGGCATATTTTTTACCATCGGCGGCCGCAAGCTTCAGTTGGTGACAATCTGTCACCGACTGGCTTCCTTCCTTCCGGAGTCGCTCCTTGAGCTTGTTCCAGTACTTCCGTGCGGTCTGGTAGTCCCGCTGTTCAATCAGGGCGGCGATGATATCCACCACGGAAAAATACCAGGTTTCTGTTTCCTCGTCGTAGACACGTCGAATCCGGAAGTCCTCAAAAACAGACATGAGTTGTTCGTTGCTCATCAGTTTTCTCCCTTCGCGCCCATATATCCCCCCCGTCCCGGTCAGTTTCTGGGAAACGGGCGGAATTATTTCGGTAAAAAACAGCATAATCGCCCCGCGAAGGGAGTGGAAGGAGAAAGGCGGCGGTGCCGGAGGGATTCCCGCCTTCGCGGATTTGCGGCCGGGGATAAACCCCGGCCCTACGAGGGCGGCAGGCAGGGGAGGACGGATTTACGGCCGGGATCAACCCGCACGACCACAGAGCGCCGCATCCCTGCCAGGCAGCCTGTCACTCTCTACCGGGACACCGATTCATCCAGTGGCGTGCCGCTCGAAATTCTCGTACAATCCAGACTCGCGATCCGATGTACCAATTCCGTTCCGGAGGTTCGAAAATGACACTCAACGACCTGTTGCTGCTCTGTCTGTCTATTGCGACTGTGTCTGTCTGGAGTTGTGGGCGGCATGCGGGCAACGACAATTCAAATGACAGTGAAACCGCAAGCGACCCGGATGTCGGATCGGGCACGGATATGGACGCGGATTCCGACACCGATACCGATACAGACACCGGTTCAGACTCGGATTCGGACAGTGATACAGATTCAGACACAGACTCGGACACAGACTCGGACTCGAATTCGGACACGGCGATGGACACGGATTCCAATACCAATTCTGGCACGGACACAAACACGGACACAGACACGGACACAGATGCAGACTCAGATTCGAATACCGATACGGACACCGGAACAGACACAGATCCCGGGAACTGTTCTGTGGTCGGTGTGAATGACTTTGGAGACTGCGACCTGTTCCTTGGATGGGCAGTGGTCGGAAATCACTGTGCTCCCATTTCCGGATGCAATTGTGAACCGTTCTGCAACAGTTTCCATCCAACTGAAGACGAATGTGTGGTGCCCTGTTTCGGCCTCACCGCGTGTGGAGGCGCAATCGGCGACACCTGTGCTGAAGACCAGTACTGCGATTTTAAAACGGGAGAAAATTGCGGGGAGGACGGCGCGACGGCCATCTGCCGGACACGAGATCAGGGATGCGAGGCTATCTACTGGCCAGTATGCGGTTGCGATGGAAACACTTATGAGAACGATTGCGAAGCGGGTGCGGTGGGTTGGGGATATCGATACGAGGGCCTCTGCACCACACAGTAGTTCATCTTTTTCCCGACGATATGCTCGAAGGTTCCCGTCTCATCCGGTCAGATGACCGTTTTCACCCGATGCCAGGGTGCCAGAATCCGAATTGCGCCCGGCAGGACGCGGATGCGGACCGGCGCTTCCCCCGGTATCTCACCGTCGGCTTCCAGCAGCAGGCGCCCTTCCAGCGGAGTCACTGTGATTTCCCGTCCGCGATAGCAGGTGGCGCCCGGCAGGGACAGCACCTTTCCGCCGTAGAGACGACGGGCATTCATGACGAAATCGCGCAGTCGCATCTCCTGCAGCACCACCACATCCAGCAGCCCGTCATTCAGCAACGCGTCCGGTGCCAGCATCATGCCGCTGCCCAGGAATCGCCCGTTGGCCGCCGCGACGGACGTGATCACCAGTTCCTGATCCACCGTGTCATCGATCTGCAGCCGCACGGGAACATCCCGCCACGACAACAGCCCGCGAACGGTTCCGGCAACAAAGGCCGGCATGCCGCCGAGCCGTTTGGAGCGTTCGTTGACGCCGTGGGCGATGACCGCGCTCACGCCCAGGCTGGCAATGTTGACAAAAAAATGCCGGCGTCCATCGGCAAAACAAATCTCCCCCGCGTCCACCTGCCCTGTCGAACCCGCCAGTACGTCGTCGATGGATTGCCCGGCCGCACCGGTGCTGCGCGCAAAATCGCCCCCGGTTCCGGCCGGCAGAAAAACAAACGCCACGTCCGGTCGTTGCCCTTCCATGGACAGGAATCCATTCACCGCTTCGTTCACCGTCCCGTCGCCGCCCACCACCACCAGCCGTTCAACTCGGTCTGCGACGGCCCTTCGCACCAGCGCCCCCACACCTTCGCCCTCACCGCTCCGCATCACCTGTGCGTCCCCGAAGATGCGCCGCACCGCCTTCTCCACGCGGGGCAGCATCCGCCGTCCCTTTCCTGCGCCGGAAACCGGATTGACGATGATCGCCGTATTCATAGGGGGAATTGTCGTATCAACCGAAATCGTCGAACAGGATGTTTTCGCGTTCCACACCCAGCTCGATGAGCATGTTCGTCACCGCGCTGTTCATCATGGGCGGCCCGCAGAGGTAATATTCAATTTCTTCAGGCGCTTCGTGATGCTTCAGATAGTTGTCATACAGCACCTTGTGGATGAAACCCACCGGACCCGTCCAGTTGTCCTCCGGAAGCGGCTCCGACAGGGCCAGATGCCAGGTGAAGTTGGGATTCCCGGCCTGGAGCGCATCAAATTCCTCGTTGTAAAAGGATTCCCGCAGGCTCCGCGCACCGTACCAGAACGACATCTTCCGCTTCGATTTCAGGCGCTTCAACTGGTCAAAGATGTGCGAGCGCATGGGCGCCATGCCGGCCCCGCCGCCGACGAACACCATTTCCTTGTCGGTCTCCCGCGCAAAGAACTCGCCGTAGGGCCCCGAAATGGTCACCTCGTCGCCGGGCTTCAGGTTGAAAATATACGACGACATGATGCCCGGGGGCGCATCCGGCGCATTGGGAGGCGGCGATGCGATGCGCACGTTGAGCATGATGATTTCTTTTTCTTCGGGATAACTGGCCATGGAGTAAGCGCGGGTCGTCTCATCGGACACCCGGGACACATACCGCCACATGTTGAACCGGTCCCAGTCGCCGCGATACTCGTCTTCAATGATGAAATCTTTATAGTTCACCGTATGGGGGGGCGCTTCGATCTGGATGTATCCGCCGGCCCGGAAGGGCACCGCTTCGCCGGGGGGCAGCTCCAGCACCAGCTCCTTGATGAACGTGGCCACGTTGTTGTTGGAACGCACGCGGCACTTCCACTTGCGGACATTGAACACTTCCTCGGGAATCCCGATCTTCATGTCCTGCTTCACCTTCACCTGACAGGAGAGCCGCAGTCCTTCCCGCGCTGCGCCCCGCGAAATGTGGCCGGTCTCCGAGGGCAGCAGTGCCCCGCCTCCCTCGTACACGTGCACCTTGCAGACCCCGCAGGTTCCCTTGCCGCCGCAGGCAGACGGAATAAAAATCTTCTCGTTGGCCAGCGTGCCCAGCAGGGTGCTGCCCGCGGCAACGGTCCTGGACAGCGTTTCGTCATCGTTGATGACCAGCTTCACATTGCCCTGAGCCACCATGGACTTCTTGGCAATCATGAGCACAACGACCAGCAGGAGGATGGTGATCACGAACATGGCCACGCCGAAAATAATTACTGTCATCGCCAACCCCTCCTACAGCTGAATGCCGGCAAACGTCATGAAGGCAATGGCCATCAGTCCGGTGATGATGAAGGAAATCCCGAGCCCCCGGAGCCCCGACGGAATATTGTGGTAGCGGAGCTTTTCGCGGATGGCCGCCAGCCCGGCAATAGCCAGAGTCCAGCCGATGCCCGAGCCGAGGCCGAACACCAGGCTCTCGCCGGCGTTGTAGTTGCGCTCCATCATGAACAGGGCGGCGCCCAGAATGGCGCAGTTCACCGCGATGAGGGGCAGGAATACCCCCAACGCGCTGTAGAGGGACGGGAAAAAACGATCCAGGGCCATCTCCACAATCTGGGTCATGGCCGCCAC
>JAKQNG010000335.1 GCA_029565915.1 Deltaproteobacteria bacterium | reverse complement strand
CGAGGGTTACATGGGATGCGAAAGGCCTCTCGGGGGCGATGAAGCCGATGCCGGTAAGTGTGTCGCACAGCAGGTCGTACATGGCCTGCAACTCCGGGCTCGGTTCCACCCCGGCCCAGATGATGGCGGGTTCCCCTTCCGGGGGAAAGAAGCCGAGGCCTTTTGCCTCGATGGAAACAGGCGCCAGCGGACGGATGACACCGGCCAGCCGATCGCGGATGGCCTCAATCATCGGCTCGGTGATATCGCCCAGAAACCGCAGGGTGAGGTGCATGTTGCCCGGGGGCACCCATTTGATCACCGCTCCGGAGCCCACGGTCCGGCGGATCAGCGAACGCTGCAGTTCGCCGATTTTTTTGATCGTTTCCAGCTCCAGATTCACAGCGAGAAAGGTCCTGACAGTCTTCATCGATTCTCCAGCAGATCCAGTGTCATTTTCAGCGCCGCGGCAGCGGACGCGGCTATCACTCTTGTACGGTTGATACCGTTAAACAAGAATTTTCTATGTAAAATCCCCAGGGGGTGAACCACCGCGATGTGCACCGTTCCGGCAGGTTTGTCCGCGCTGCCGCCGGTGGGGCCCGCGATGCCCGACGTGGCGATGGCGATGTCCGCAAGAAGCGATTGGCACACCCCCTGTGCCATGGCGCAGACAGTTTCTTCGCTCACGGCGCCCTTTGTGCGGAGGACCTCCTCCGGTACGCCCAGGGCGGACGTCTTTACGGCATTATCGTAAGCCACCACGGCGCCGCGCACGCAGGCGGATGCCCCGGGTACCAGCGTGAGCAGGTGGCTGATGAGGCCTCCGGTGCAGGATTCCGCCGTGGCCACCGTCAGCCGGCGTTCTGTCAGCAGCCCGATCATCCGTTCGGCGAGGGAACAACCGTCCGTCGAAAACAGGGATTCGCCGATGGCGGAGATGGCCTTCTCCCGGCACTGCCACAGCGGTACCGGATCTGCGGACGACAAGGTGATGGACACTTCGGGGAAAGATGCCCGGTAGGAAACGCGCACGCCGGGAAATGCCGTTTCGACGGGCATCATCCGTTCCTGCAGAATGGATTCACCTTCGCCGGTGCATCGCAGCACCACCCGGGACGGCCCGACGCCGGACGGAAAGATGGCGCTGACGTGGCGGTCCATGACCGCCTGCAGTTCAACAGGAGGGCCCGGCAGGAACACGGCCCGCGTGCCGGAAGCCGTCATCATGAACGCGGGTGCGGTGCCGGCCGGGTTTTCCAGTACGACAGCCCCGACGGGCAGATCCGCCTGCTTCAGGTTGATGGGGGACATCGCCCTTCCCCGCTGCCGGAAACGCTCCTCTACCTGCGCCCGGGCCAGCGGGTTCCGCTCCAGGGGCACACCGAAGGCCCGCGAGACGGCCCGGGTGGTGACGTCGTCCGTGGTGGGCCCCAGACCGCCGCTGCACAGAACGAGTACATAACGGCCGATGGCGTCGGACAGGAGGTCAGCCAGGGCCGATTCGTCATCGCCGATGATGGCCATGCGGGCACAGGGAACGCCCATATCGTCGCACAGGGCTGCGAGGAATGCCCCGTTGGTGTCCGCCAGCGCCCCTCGCAGGAGTTCGTCACCGGTGCTGATGATCAGGGAACCCATCATGGGGTGAACCTACAACAACCGGATGCCCCCCGCTACGGGAATCGCTGGAGTAGGACATATTCTGTCCTATGACGCCTTCGGCGACGCCCTCTTGTGCCGGATGCCTGCGCCGGGTTGACTAAAACGTTTTAATCATCTATATTGAGAGTTGTTTGATGAAACAGGAGGTGCCCATGAAGTGGATGATTGGCATTTTTCTGATCTGCGCATCCGGGCTTCCGGCCTGCGAAGGCGACCCCGGACGGATCGTGCCCGGCGACGGGGACGCGGACAGCGATACCGATGCCGACACCAACACGGACGGGGACACCGACAGTGACACCAACAGCGACAGCGATGCGGACAGCGACAGCGATGCGGACAGCGACGGCGATACGGATACCGACGGCGATACGGATACCGACGGCGATACGGATACCGACAACGATGCTGCTGTCGCCATTATCGAAGCAGTGATGCCGCGACTCGATGCGCTGGCCCGGAGCACCATCGACTGGTGGGTGGCACACGGAGTGGACGGGACGGACGGCGGATTTCACGGCACCCTCGATGGGTCGGGCAATTCCGTTTCTCCCTACGACAAGGGGCTGATTCAGCAGTCCCGCCATCTCTTCGCATTTTCTCTCTGGTATGAGCGGCGGGGCGCCGACCCGGACATCGCAGCCATCGCCGATGACACATACCTGTTCATTATCAACAACATCCGGGACACCGACGGCGAATTCTTCTACAAGGCCGGGGATACGGGCGGTGTCGTCAACTCGATGAAAAAGATCTATGCGGAATCCTTTGCCATCTATGGCCTGGCCACTTACGGCCGGGTGATGGACGCGCCGCTGCCGGTCAATCAGGCCCTCTCGTGCTTCGAATCTCTGGACGCCCGTGTACATGACGACGAATTCGGCGGCTACGACCAGACTGATGATCCCGACAGCTGGATCGGCGGCGCCGCAAAAGGAACAAACGAACACATTCATCTCATGGAGGCCTTCACCGCGCTGTACGAGGCCACGGACGATCCCGCGGTGCTGGCAAGGCTGAACGAATTCATCGATCTGACGGTGGAGCACCTGCTGCAACCGGAGGGATACATTCACTGGGCCTTCAACCGCGACTGGTCTCTGGTGGGGTCACCGTCTGTCAGTTACGGCCACGATCTGGAAACCGTCTCACTCCTCATGGAGGCCGCCCGCGCAGCCGGACGCATGGACGATGGGGAGGTGCGCCAGGCGGCAACGACCATGGGGACGAATTCTTCCGCTGCCGGTTTCGACGCCGAAAACGGCGGCTACTTTGACAGCGGCGTGCCGGGCGGCGGAGTCACAAACGACGAAAAGGTCTGGTGGGCTCAGTTTGAGGCCCTTTCCGGACTCTGGTGGACCTACGTGCTGACGGGCGACGTGGTACACCTCGAACGCCTGGAGCGCACCCTGGACTGGATAGAGGAAACACAGGACGAAAGCGGCGAATGGTACTGGAGCAACTATCCCGATGGCAGCATCGGTCCACGGGGCACCATGAAGGGCGAGGAATGGAAGGCCAGTTATCACAACCTGCGCGCCCTCATCTATGTATATGACTGGATGGCCGCCGCCCTTCCGTCCCGGTAGCACATGCCCGATCATCGACGGGTTGCTTGCCATCCGCTGTGCAGGACTTACTGTTCTGTCAGGCTGATTTTAAAGGAAAGGGAGCTTCCTCATGAACACAATTCGATTTCTGGCAATGTCATTTCTGTTTCTGATGGCGGTGGCCTGTGAACCGGATGCTGTCCGGACCACGGATCCGGGATCGGTGGCTCCGGCGGATGCACTACCCGCCCCGACTGCACAGAGTGAAACGGTGAACGCGGAATGCGACAAGGGACAGGAAGGTGTCTGCGCCTGTGACAGTGACCGCTGTGCCTGCGGTTGCGAAAAAAAGGAAGGCCGGTGCGCCTGCGGTTGCAACGGCGACGGCGACAGGGACAAGTGCGGCTGCCGGGGGGAAGATGGACAATGCAACTGTAACGGCGACTGCCCCCACCGGGGAGAGGACGGCAAGTGCGGCTGCGGTGGTCACGGCGACAGATTCCAGTCGCTGTAGTGAATTTCGTCGGACATGTGGGTCACCGTGATTTTCCGGATGTAGAAGTTGGCGTCCGCCTGGTCAGTGCTGCTGTGTCCGTGCACCATGGGCGCGTAGCCGATGGAGGGCTGGTTGGCGGCATCAATGGTCAGGGTCTCCACCAGTGAATCATTGAAATAGAAGGACACGGCGGTGCCGATCCGCTCGACCCGGCAGATGCAGGGTTCATCCACTGTCAGCCCCGGAGGCGTTCCCTGCACGTCGCCGCTCGAATAGCTGCCGTTACCCTGGTCCAGCTGGTAGTACGCGTCTTCATGTGCGGGGTCCGCCGTGTAGTAAACGGCGAGACTGGCAAACCGGCGCGAAGAATTGTTTTCCCAGTTCGGGTCCACCAGGCGAAAGGCAAATCGGTACACGTAGTCGTCCGGAAGTGTTTTTGCGTAGAACTCGAAGGTCGCGGTGAAGTCGCCGCTGAAGAACCAGGGCGGCGCAATGGTGGCCTGATTCAGCCAGAAACCGTTGGTGTATTCCCCCATGTTTCCGGCATCCACGAACCAGTCGGCATCCCGCACCGCTTCGCCGTTGCCCGCGACGGTGAAATCATACTCCCAGGTGGTCAGGAAGGGTCCGGTATCGGAGTCGGTACCGGAATCAGTATCGGAATCGGTATCGGAGTCGGTGGGCGTGTCGGTATCCATGTCCGTACTGGTCTCCGTATCGGTGTCCGTATCCGTGTCGGTGTCCGTGTCCGTGTCGGTGTCCGTGTCGGTGTCGGTGTCCGTGTCTGTGTCGGTATCGGTGTCTGTGTCGGTGTCGGTATCAGTGTCTGTGTCGGTATCAGTGTCTGTGTCGGTATCGGTGTCTGTGTCGGTATCGGTGTCTGTGTCGGTGTCCGTGTCACCGGACCCGCTTTTGCCGCCGCAGGCGGTACACAGCAGTGACACACAACAGATGAGGACAATGGGGAGCGACATGCGTTCTGTCATTTGCTTTTCCTTTGTGCTGCCGCGACCGGATCGCGGTCAGTGGGTTGAACGGGACATTGTTTCATTCAGTGTTTCCGTCAGTTTCCGCAGGGACGTATCGTCCGGATGAACGCGCGAAGCGGTTTCCAGCGCGGACCGGGCTTCTGCCAGATGGTTATCTTCGATGAGCCTGCGGACCAGTTTTTCCACCACCCGGGGATTGTCCGGTTCCAGGGCAGCGGCGCGGCGGAAGTATCCAAGCGCTTCCTCCCGCCGGCCCGTTCGTTCCAGAATCCGCCCCAACTGGAGAAACGCACCGCCGTTCCGGGGGTCGAGGGCCGCGGCGCGACGGGCCATGGGCTCCCCATCCACCGGACGTCCCGTCGCCAGCAGGAGCTCCGCGCAGCGGCTGTACAAGGAGGACTCTCTGGAGGTCAGACCGACTTCGTTGCAGATGCGCAGCGCATCCTTGATGCGCCCACGGGCGTGCAGCAGGTCCACCCGCAGTTCCAGCACCTGGGGAGCGGGTGGCGACGCCGACGCCGCCCTTTTGATATCTTTTTCTGCCTCTGCAAAATTGATCATCCCCCGGGTATGAATCCGCGCGAGCTGAACGTGGGGTTCGGCCCGGTGAGGCGCCCGTCGGATGATATCCCGGCAGAGCTGTTCCGCCTGCGCCCATTGCTGCCGTTGCGCAAAGAGCCCGCTTCGCTCGATGAGGGCGGCAATGTTGCCCGGATCCATCTCAAGCAGTTGCTGCAGCAGGGCATCCGCCCCATCGATGTCTCCGCCTGTCGCACGGCGTCGCGCCTCTCCCCAGAGTTCGAAAAGCGGCATCATTTCCTTGGGGTCGGCAAGTGCTTCTTCGAC
This sequence comes from Deltaproteobacteria bacterium, assembly GCA_029565915.1. Classification (GTDB taxonomy): domain Bacteria; phylum Myxococcota_A; class Polyangia; order JAAYKL01; family JAAYKL01; genus JAKQNG01. The sequence continues at coordinate 33,788 of JAKQNG010000335.1, read as the reverse complement.
CTGCTTTTTGCCCTGCAGGTATCCCAACGCTTCCAGGGCCTCCCGTTCCGCCGGATCCAGTTGAACGGGTCTGGAACCGGCAACGGGCGTCATGCGCTGCTGCCATTTCTCCAGGCGGTGCTGCAGGCGGCGAACCACTGCTCCTCGCGCCGCGTAGAGATTGTTTCGTTCTGCCGGGTCCTGCGGCAGGTCGTACAGCTCCGGAATCGGCGACTGGATGAATTTCCAGTTTTGGGTGCGCAGGGCAAAAGAGGGACTCCAGCCGAATTCTTCGAAAGGCTGGTAGGCCTCCAGATAGGCGACGACGATATCCGAAGTACCCGCTTCCACAGCGGGTTGCAGGGCGCAACCGGGCAGTCCGGGTCCCTTGAGGCCCAGTTCCCGCAGTACGGTGGGGACAATATCCACGTGGCGCACGAGTCCGGTTACCCGCTTGCCGGCGTGGCGTCCGCCGGGAAAACGGGTGATGAGAGGCACGTGCTGGGTGGCCTCGTAAATGAACATCGCGTGATTCCGCTCGCCGTGCTCGCCGAGGCTTTCGCCGTGATCCGCCGTGAGGACGGTGATCGCGTGACGGTCCAATCCGCGTTGCGTCAGATAGCGGAAGAAACGGTCGAGCTGGCTGTCCGCATAGGCGATTTCGCCGTCGTAGGGGTCGGCAAACCGGCCCGCAAAAGGTTCCGGCGGTTCAAAGGGCGCGTGGGGATCGTAGAGGTGCAGCCACAGGCACAACGGGTGACGGCCATCCTGCCGATCGAGCCACTCAATGGCCCGGGTCACCGTCCGCTCCGCGCGTCGTTCCCTCATCTGCGTGCGGAGTTGATGGGCCTCCACCTCGGTTTCATCATCATACGCGTCAAAGCCGCTGGACAGTCCGAAGCGGGTGTCGAGGACAAATGACGAAACAAAGGCTGCGGTCCGCCAGCCCCGGTCCCGGAGCATCCCGGGCAGCGTGGGAACCCCGTCGGGCAACCGGAAGGTGCCGTTGGCCCGCACCCCGTGCTCCGGCGGATGCAGCCCTGTCAGAATGGACGCGTGGGAAGGCAGGGTCACCGGTGTGTGGGCCACCGCATCTTCGAACATCGCACCGGCGGCGATCAGCCGGTCAATGGCCGGCGTGCGGCCGTCGGCGTATCCCCAGGCGGGCAGTCGATCCGCCCGCAGGGTGTCGATGGTGATGAGAAACACGTGCACGGGATGCGGTGCGGGCTCCGGTCTCCTGTCCGGACGGACGGATTCGCCACATGCAAAAAACAGAAATACTGAAATCAGCGCGACACCGGATTTCATGAACTCTCCATCTTTTTGCGGGAATACCACAATCGCCCCGGCGGTGCGCGGAGATTGCGCGATTGTCCACCGACATCACAATTTTTTTACCCGTGCGCAACCATGGGTGCTGTGGTACAAAAACAAACCTGATGACCGACATCGATGTGCGAGATCTCTTCAAGTATTTCAAGAGCGCACCCTGGAAATCCCAGGGGGAGTTTCAGGAGTTTCTGCGGCTGATTCCGGCGGAAGTGGATGCGAAGACGGTGCGCGCCATGGTGGAGGTGGTCACCGACGACAGCGCCGGAGACGCCCGCCACGACATGCGCCTGGAAATCCTCCGCCGATGCAGCGCCGGAGCCGCCGATCCGTCTCTGTTTGCATCGCTGGTCAAGGCCATCCGCAATGGCGAGCTGCGGGTGAAGGAACTGGCCGCCTCTCTGGTGGCAAAGAACAACAATCCCCGGGAACACGACAAACTGGTGGCCCTGCTCAAATCGGACGATCGCGCCACCCGGCGTTCGGCGGTGGCCGCCCTGAAGACCGTGGGCGGGCGAACCGTCCTCGAGGCCCTGGCCGACATCATCGGCGACAAGGACTGGAGTGATCGGTGCGACGCCCTGGACCTGATCGTGCCCATGGCCAGTCACCACGCCATCGGCATCCTGAAGCGGGTGCTGGAAATCGGGCGGCAGACCGAAAAGCAGAAGGCGCTGCAGTACCTCTCCGATGCGCGCTACATGCAGAAGGCCCAGAAGGCGGCACTGGAGGCCATGCTCCCCGCCATCGAAGACCGGACGGAAGGCATCGCGGCCGTCGCCGCTTCGGCATTCTCGGCCCTCGCGACGGAGGACGATTACTGGGAATATGTGGGCCCGCTGCTGGATTCGCCCCAGGTGGGCATTGTGCGGGCCGCCGTGACGGGACTGCGGTACTTCCGGTCCCAGCGGGTGTTGCTCACCCTCGAAAAGAAGCTGCGCGTGGGGCCCAATGCGATCCGCGTGGAGGCCCTGAACTCCCTCGAAGTCATCGGCAACGACGACATCCTGCCCATCCTCGCAGAGGCCCTGGGACACCGCGAAATCGCCATCCGCAAGCAGTCGGGCGAAATTCTGTCCCGGCTGTCCAACGCCCGCAAGGTGGATGTGGCGCGGACCATCATCTGGCTGCTGAACAGCAGCAACGTCCACGTGCGCCGGATGGCCGTGGAAGTGGCGCGGACGGTAAAGGATCCCAACGGGGAACTCTGGCCCCGCATGCTGGTCATGCTGCGGGACGAGGACTGGTGGGTGCGGGAGCGCGTGATGGACGCACTGGTGGAAATGGCCGGGCTGCAGCTCACGCCCCACATGGTGGCGATGCTGAAGGATCCCAACGATGTCATGCGGCGCTTTGCCGTGGACGTGCTGGCCAGATTGAAGGATGAAAAGTCCCTCGGCGCCCTGATTACCACCGCCCGGGAAGACACGGACTGGTGGGTGAAGGAAAAGTCGGTGGAGGCAGTGGCAGCCATCGGCGACCAGCGCGCCGTATCGTACATCGTTGACCTGATGAACCGCGACCAGGAGCTGCGCCTGTGCTGCCTGCTGGCCCTGAAAACCCTGAAGGCGAAGACCGCTGCATCCTACGTCACCGCCATGCTGAAGGCGGACGATCCGGACGTGCGGGAAGCCGCCATCGACTGCCTGGGCGAATTCGACGCCAACGAGTTCGCCTCCCACATCCAGCCCCTCATCGCGGACGAATCTCCCCGGGTGGTGCGGGCGGCCCAGCAGCAGCTGGTGCGGTGGAACATCGCCCTGTCCGAGCAGTACACGGTGACCAGGGACAAGGCGGTGTCCTTTCTGGATCGGATGCTGATGGCCATCGTGGAGGGAAAGGGCGACGACCTTATCCTGTGTTCCGATCGACAGCCCTACATGAAAAAGATGGGCAAGACCGTGACCATTTCACCGTCGGTGCTGAGCCATTCGCAGATCATGGCCATCATCACGCCCCACCTGTCCATCGGCCAGATGGAAGACATGGAAAAGGGGCACGACGCCGATTTTTCCTATGAGGTAAAAACCACGGGCGCCCGGTTCCGCGCCAACGTGTTCCGCAACGAGGCGGGATACGGCGCTGTGTTCCGGACCATCAACGCCCAGGCGCCGGAGATCGATGCCCTGGGCCTTCCCGAGGTGGTCAAAACGTTCGGCGATCGGAAATGGGGACTGGTCCTCGTCGGCGGACCCACCGGTTCCGGCAAGTCCACCACCCTGGCGGCCATCATCAACTACATCAATGCGAATTATGATCGCCACATCATCACCATCGAAGATCCCATCGAAGTGGTGCACACGTCGAAGAAGGGCATGATCACCCAGCGGGAACTGGGCACCCACGCCCGCAGCACGGCCTCCGCCCTCCGCGCCACCCTGCGGGAGGATCCGGACGTGATCCTGGTGGGCGAGATGCGGGATCTGGAAACGATTTCGTTTGCGGTGAACGCGGCGGAAACCGGCCACCTGGTGTTCGGCACCGTGCACACGGTATCGGCCGACACGTCGGTGGATCGCATCATCAACACCTTTCCCGCCAAGGAACAGGATCAGGTGCGCGCCACGCTGGCGGACAACCTCCAGGCGGTGGTCTGTCAGCATCTGGTGCGGCGCAAGGACGGGGCCGGACGCGTGGTGGCGGCGGAGGTGCTGCTCAACACAGGGGCCGTGGCAAACCTCATCCGGTCGGGCAAGACCTATCAGATCCCATCGGTGGTCGCCACGTCAAGGGACATCGGGATGCAGTCCATGGACACGGAACTCCTGCGCCTGTACCGCGCGGGTATCATCGGAGCCGAAGACGTGTACATGAAGGCAAATTCCAAAAAGGAAGTGGAAGACCTCATGTCCATTGAGAACGAAAAGAAGGCCCGGGAAGAAAAGGCGGGGCGTCCGGCGACATCTGTGCCGCAGGCGGCCGGAAATGGACGGGGAGAGGGCTAGATGGCGCGCTTTGACTCATTTCTCAAGATGGTGGTCGATCAGAAGGCGAGCGATCTCCATTTTCACTCGGGCCGCGTGCCCATTATCCGCTACAACAGCGATCTCGTGTCACTCCCTTTCCGCGTGATTTCCGATTCGGAGGCACGGCGGTTCATCTTCGAACTGCTGTCCAAAGAGCAGCTTGAAGACCTGGAGCGGACCCAGAACATCGATTTCGTGTACACCCTGGACGACGGCTCCAGGTTCCGCGCCAACGTGTTCTACCAGCGCAGCGGCCTCTCCGCCGTGTTCCGGATCGTGCCGGCGAAGCTGCCCACCCTCGACGAACTGATGATGCCGCCTTCGGTGCGAAAGCTGACCAACACCGGAAACGGCCTCGTGCTGGTGACCGGCCCACGGGATGCGGCAAGACGACCACCCTGGCCGCCATGGTGAACGAGGTGAACATGAATACCCGTCGCCATGTCATCACCATCGAAGACCCCATTGAGTTTCTGCACACTCCCGTCAAGAGCGTGGTGACCCAGCGGCAGGTGGGCAAGCATACGGAGTCCTTTGCCTCCGCCCTGCGTTCCGCCCTGCGGGAAGCGCCGGATGTGCTGGTGGTGGGCGAGCTGCGGGATCAGGAAACCATCGCCCTGGCCCTGTCCGCCGCCGAGACCGGTGTGCTGGTGTTCGGCACGCTGCACACGAATACGGCCGCCAAGGCGGTCAACCGCATCGTGGACGCGGTGCCCGAGGAATCAAGGGACCAGGTGCGCGGCGTGCTCTCCGTGCTGCTCCGCGGGGTCGTTGCCCAGCGGCTGGTCAAGCGCGCCAACGGGGACGGCCGTGTGGCCATCATGGAAATCCTGCTGCAGAACTGGGCCATCTCCAACATGATCCGCGAAAACAAGACCTATCAGATCGAGAGCTATCTGCAGTCGGTGAACCCGGCGGTGAGCGGCATGCAGGCCATGGACATGAGCCTCGCCCAGGCCGTTCGGGAAGGCCTCGTTTCCCTGGAGGAGGCGCTGAAAGTGACCGAAGATCCCAACGGGTTGAAGAGCCTCTGTGCGGATGTGGAACAGGAAGGCGGCAGTTGAGCGATCCCTATCAGGCCATTCTGACGGCGTCCGGCGAGCTGGCCAACCAGGGGCAGTATGCCCGGGGAGGGGAGTACATTCTCTCCGCCCTGAAAATCGCACCCAACCAGGCGGATACCCTGGATGCAAAGGCAAAGAAACTCGCCTATCTGGCCGCCACCTATTTTACAAAAGCCGGCGAGTTCGGACCGGCGACGGAACTGTATCTGGGACTCGGCGAGCGCAACAAGGCGGCGGACTGCCTCGAAAAGGCCGGCGACATGCTGAGCGCCCAGAAGGTGCGGGAGGGACGTCTGGGAAAAATCGAATCCCTGTCCCGCAGGGGCGCCGCGGCCGTGGGCGGACAGGCTGTCACCCGATATACGGCGGAGCGCTTTGAAAAAGAAGGCAATACGGCGCTGGCCATTCAGACCTATGTGCAGCTGCGGATGTACGGCGAAGCGGCCCGACTGCTGCGCGCACAGGGGCGCCTTGCGGAGGCGGCGGGCATGTACGCGGAGGCCGGTCGGGCCTTTGAAGCAGCCGTCTGCTTTCTGGAAATCGGCGACACGGGAAAAGGGCTCGATAACCTGATCCACGTGCCCCGGGATCACAAGAACTACCGGACCGCCGTTGTCAAGGCCATCGCCCTGGGGCTAGAACTGAACACCATGAGTTTTCAGTTCGACAATTTCCTGTCGGAGTTCATCCGCACGGCACCGCAGGATCAGAAGGAAGCGGAGGCCCTCTACCATCTGGCCACCCTGTACGAAAACCACGATTTTCTCGAAAACGCCAAGGAGTGCCTGACCCGACTGGTGGCCGCTGTGCCCGGATATCGGGATGCAGCGGCCCGGCTTGAAAAAGTGGCGCGGTTCGCAGCCCCGTCGGCGGCGGTGTACGATCGCATCCGGGCCCAGGAAGCGGGCTATCGCGGAGAACAGCGCCGCATCGATCCGAAATCCATCCTGGACGGGATGGCTGCAGCGCCCCTGCCGGACCTGCCGCCCCTGCCGGACCTGCCCGGGCTCACCTCCGGCCCGCCTTCGTCTCCCGCGACGTCCCGCGGCACGGTGCAGGCCGCTCCCGGCCTGATGCAGGCTGCACAGATGGATGCCTCGGAGAGCTTCGAAGTGGGAAATACCATTGCCGCCCGGTATCTCATCAAGGCCGAAATCGGCCGCGGCGGCATGGCGGTGGTTTATCGGGCGGAGGATCGGGAGCTGGATGAGGAAATCGCGCTCAAGGTGTTTCTGTCCCAGGTGCTCGATCCGGCTGCGCTCAAGGAAAGTGAAACCCGTTTCAAACAGGAACTGAAACTCAGCCGCATGCTGGCCCACCGGAACATCATCAAGCTGTACGATATCGGTTTTCATCAGGGACACCGGTACATCAGCATGGAGCTGCTGCACGGCGACGATCTGGAACACCGGCTCGAAAGGGCGGGCGGTCCCTTTGATTTTTCCGTCGGGCTGCATCTGCTCATCCAGGCCTGCGCCGGATTGAACGCCGCCCACGAACAGGGCGTCGTGCACCGGGACATCAAACCGGAAAACCTGTTTGTCACCGATGACGGCGTTCTGAAGGTGATGGATTTCGGCATCGCCAAGAACACGGTGAAGCCGGGGATGACCGTGGAAGGCATGCTGGCCGGAACCCCGCACTACATCGCGCCCGAGCAGATCAGCAGTTTTTCAAAGGTGACCCACGCAGCGGACCTGTACAGTCTGGGTGTGGCCATGTACCGGATGTTCACCGGGGAACTGCCGTTTGACAACGACGACATGACCAAGCTGTTGATGATGCACATCAACGAACAACCCCGGCCACCCCGGGAAATCAACCCCCTCATCCCGAAGGAGCTGGAGTACGCCATCCTGCGGCTCATGGAAAAGAATCCGACCGCGCGATTTGCCGACGCCCGCGAAACAGCCTCATTCCTGAAGGATATTTACAAGCAGCTCCATGGCTGACCGATCCCAGATGACCCGCGTTCGCATCTTCGCCACAGCCTGTCTGTTATCCGGAGTCGTTGGTTCTGCATCCGTGGCGGCCGCGGATCACGGCGAATTCAAGGACGCGGCGGTCGCCAGCCTGATCTCCGGTACGAAAAAGGCGGAGCGCACCACGCTGTCGGCAGAGGCCGGAGGTGTTCTGCTGATGGGGCTCGATGCCCACCGCAGCATTCATGCGCAGCCGTTCCGCGTGACGGGCGACCTGGCGTTCTACGGTGTGCACCTCGATCGCCACAGCCGTCTGTTCCCGGTCCGGGGATCGGTCGGCATCGGTCTTCGCGACAGCGGATCGTTCCTCGACGCATACGAAGGTTCCCTGACGGTGTTTCACCACCTGGGATCGGGCGCCATTTCGCTGGGGGTACTGGAGGTATCGCGCGAGCGAGCCCTGGGGGAGCAGTTCGCGGTCCGGGCCCGCTCGTTTGAGTACAGCGCCGGCGGCGCCCTGAAGCATTTCATCTTCACCCTGCAGACGACGGCCCTGGGATATGAGTTCCGGCGGTACTTCCGCGGCGCGGGGCGCGACTACCACGGGCTGTACATCGCGGGACTGGGACTGCGGACGGGATTTCTCGCGGGTCGTCGCAAACCGGTATCATTTGAGTCAATGCTCTCGGGCGCCGTGGACATTTCATGGCCCGGACAGCGGGATGCGCAGGCAGAGCTGGCCCTGATCCTGCATTTCAATCACCGCCGGGTTCCCATGCGACTCTCCCTGTCCGGCGGCTACAACTATTTCATGGAAACCGACGACCTGCGCCGCCTGTCCTTTGATTTCTTCCACGCGGGGGCCCTGTTCGGCGTGCGGTTCTGAAACCTCCGGGACGGGCGGTTGTGTCAGTCGGGGACGGCGGTCCCGGATGTTCACGGACGGCTGCGCTGCTGGTAGAACCGGATGCGATCGGGAAGGGCAGTTTTCTGGTGGGGCGTGAACCGGGGTGACGCCAGCGCCTCCTCCAGCATTGCCAGGGATTCTTCCGGGTGACCGGCCATGGCCCGGTAATCGGCCAGGTCGAGGACGTGCCGCAGATCGGACGGCTGAAGGGCCATCGCCTGCCGGATAAGGGACGACGCCCGCGCCGGATCCCCGTCGGCATGGGCGGCGAGCTCTGCATCGCAGGAGAGCAGGCGGGAGCGACTGGCGGGTTCGTCAATGCCGTCCCCGCGCCGGGCAAGGTCCAGCACGACGCGGGCCTCGTCAAAGCGCCGAAGGGCCAGCAGGGCACTTCCGTAGTTGAGCTGTTCAAACGCCGACGTCTGGTGGATTTCTGCCTCCGCCCGCACGAACGACAGGTGGGTGCGCCACTCGCCCATGCGGACCATGGAAAGAAGGGCCAGCAGCACGAAGACGGGCGCGAACAGCTTCTTGCCGGGACGGCGCCATCGCTCGCCAACGAGGGGCAGGGACAGGGCGAGCACCGCTGCGAGGGAAACGGCGAAATAGCGGAGGGGAAACCGGTGGGTGTCTCCCACGGCAGGCACCACCAGCAGGGACGGCAGGGCCAGCAGGATGGCAACGGCGATGCCGGTGGCGGGACCTCCTTCCGTGCGACGGCGGACAAGGTGGACGACAAGGCCGGCCAGTCCCGCGGCGGTGGCCAGACTGGCGATCAGAGGGACAGGACCGTCCGACGGAAGGTAGAAGTGGGCACCCCGCAGCACCGGCAGCGGTATCTGCAACAGGCCGATGCCGAGGCCCGCGAGGGGCGCGAGGGGCGCATCCAGAGAAGCGACGTCTCCGATGGAAGGTCCGCCGGCGGCGGCCATGACGACATGCCGCCCGGTCAGGTACAGCAGGGCCGGCAGGGCACAGGCGACGGTCGTGAAAACCATCCGGCGACGGAACAGGGGAACGGAAGCGGCGGGTCGGCGCCCGGGGAGGAGGAACAGGGGCAGCAGGGCGCACATCACACCGAATTCCTTGGCGGTGCAGGCGGCCGCGCACAGCAGGAACAGGACGGCGTACGGAAGCGCCCCCGCGTTCTGTTCACGCATTTTCAAAACGGTGATGGTGGCGCCGCACAGACATGCAATGGCCAGGTGATCGGAAATATTGACCGCCATGCAGGTGACTTCCACGGACAGCGGATGAATCGCGTACAGGGAAGCGGCGGCGATGCCGATGGAGCGTCCTTCTCCGGGCCCGGCCGTCCGCGCAGCCAGCCGTCCCACTCCGGCGGCGGCCAGGGCGGCGCACAGGATCGCGAGCAGGCGGAAGGCCGCGGGATGGGCCCCGGTCATGTACCCGGTCAGCCACAGGAGAACGGACGACAGGGGCCGCCAGAAATCGACGAGAGGCGTGTTGACAAAGGCGGACTGCTGCCAGAACGGCAACGTGAAGAGCTGCATGGGATGCAGGCCGGCGCCGGGTCCCGGCCGGGAGAGAAAGAACAGATCATCCCACGCGGGTTCGTTGGCGACGGACGAGAGCAGCAGGAGGGCCGCGCACAGCAGGGGCAGCAGGGAGAGCAGTCGCCGACGGAGCGCCGGGGCTCTTCTTTCTGCCGCATTATTCGTTGCATCGGATGTCATCCCGGTGAATATTCGCACAGATTTGAAGCCCGTACAAAGGCGGAAGAAGGAGGAATCCCATGGCGTGGCGCCGCATGCGGTTCAAGGACAAGCTGGTGTTCGTCGAGGTGGGAGACGACGGCGCGCCTCTGGTGCGGGAAGGGCGGGCCACCATGAAGTACAGGGAGGATGACGAGCGCACCTACCGGCCATCACCGGCCAATCTGCGGGCGGACGACAATCTGTCCCTCGACCTGCCCGTCCCGGCGGTTTCGTCGACGCGCAGGGTCCCGGACGGCGGGACGCAGAGTGTTCCGGTGGACCCGGCTGACAAAGATGTCATCAACGCCTGGACAGACGGCGGGTGCATCGGCAATCCGGGTCCGGCGGGCATCGGCTGGCTCATCGTTTTTCCCGACGGCCGACGCGTGCAGGCGGGAGAGCCCCTCGGCGAAGGGACCAACAACATTGCCGAACTGACCGCCGTCCAGCGCGTTCTCGAAGCGGTGCCGGACAGGACGGTGCCCCTGCGCATCCACACGGACAGCAGCTATGCCATCGGCATGCTGACCATGGGCTGGAAAGCAAAACAGAACGGCGAACTGGTGGCCCGGATCCGCCGGCTTCTGGCCGCGTTTCCGGATGTGCGGATGATCAAGGTAAAAGGTCACGCGGGACATGCGGAGAACGAGCTCGTCGACCGGCTGGCCAACGACGCGGCCCGCACCGGGCAGCGGCAGTGAATCACCGCAGGTAAAACACGCCCTTCAGGTCTTCGGTGGTGGAGATGGGAATGTCGTCCTTCACGGATGTCGCTTTGAACTGATAGTACATACCTGCTTCCAGCGCCGGTCCGTCATAGACCAGCGTCACCGTTGTCGCACCGGTCACCCGATCCGCCGTGGCGGTCCAGATTTCGTTTCCCAGGGCATCGCGGACCACCACGTCGTAGTAGTCTTCGGATGAATCATCCATCCACTCGAGTACCAGGGCACCGGCGTCCACGGCTTCCGGTCCTTCCGCGCCCGGAAACACCACATCCAGCGCCGCGGTGATTTTAAAGCTCTCCGGCAGGGAAACGGTATTCCCCGATACCGGATCCGGCACGGTGATGTGAACGATATCCGTGCCGGCAATGGAGGTGTCCGGATCCCGTACCAGAAAATCGTTTTCATAGGCGGCCAGCACCACGTAGCGGCCATCCGGAACCCCTTCGATGGAAAAGGCACCGGTCACATCGCCCACCCGGAGGCCGGGGGGAATCTGCGCGAGGGAGGTCCCTTCCACGAAGGTACTTTCCACCGCAAGAATGACGCTGGTGACCGATCCGCCCGGCGCATTGACGATGTTCACGCTGCCGCTTACGGTGGAGAGAGGACGGGAGGAGGCCGTCAGGTCCGCGCCGGATGACTGCGCCCCGGCCGCCACGGTCACTTCCACGGAGTCCACCTGCAGACCCGCCGCATACCCGCTGACGGTCCAGATGCCGGCGGGTACATTGAAAATGGTATAGACGCAGTCGCTGTTGCTCCATCCCACCACGCCGGTGTCGTCCGACTCCGCCACGACCAGCACACCCGCGCAGGCCTCTCCGCCAACGGTGCCCTGAATGCTGCCCAGACCGGACAGGTCGCCGGCCAGCGGAATGAGCTCGATGGTGGTGACCGCGTTTTCCACCACATACGCGCCGTCGCCGTTGTCTTCCGCCGTTCCCGTGTCGATGGGAAGGGCCTGCCGGAGAGCGGACGGGAACAGCTCGAACCCATGGGCCTGGGCTGCGAGCGTGTATGTACTTTCCAATGGCGTGCCTTCCGCATCCCTCATGGCCGGAACTTCGAGCGCAAAGCGGCCGTCCGCAGAGGAGACCGCGGAGGTTCCCGCGGCAGCGCCATTCGCATCCCGCGCCTGGACCAGGGCGCCTTCGATGGGGCTGTCGTCATTGCTGTTCTGTACGATGCCGACAATGCTGACCGGTGGAGCGCACATGGGCTCGCCGTCAAGAACCTCCGCGCACACGAGGCCGGCACCGCAGTCGTCGTCGTCCATGACGCAGGCGCCATCTTCTGACTCTTCACTGGTGCAGGCGACCGCGATCCCCGAAATCACGGCAATGGACAGGAATGGAAACAGGCGATTGGTCATGGATGGTTCTCCTTGTTGTGAGTTCACGTTTTTTGTCCCCTCGAACCGGGTATCCGGACGGAAATGAAATGCGGGTGTCCCATTTTAATGAAGTTACTCTATATTAGTGGAATGGAACCGGATCACGCACACCGGCGACGCCGGGTCGGCACCGCCTTCCGAATCGGATTATGGCTCGCGGCTGTCCTTCCGGGCTGCGCGGTGGATCTGCTGGTGGGCACCGGGGCATCCTCCCTGCCGGATTCGGCAGACACGGAAACGGCGTCGGATACGGCGGACGTCCCCGATACCTCGTCGGCGTCGGACACGGGCTATTCCCCCCAGTGCGACGAGGCGGTGGAGATCGTCGTGGCCTCCCTGTTTCCCACGGACACCCAGGAGGTTGTGTGCGAATGGGCCATTCCCGACGTCCTTGACGAAACGGCCATCGACTACGACCACGTGAACCTGATTTTTGGCAACGGCACGGGTGACGGCAGCGGCGCCCGGAAGGTCATCGGATACGTGGCGTCCGACAGCCTCTGCGAGGAGGTCCTGCAGGGCTGGTATTACGATGATCCCGGCCAGCCCCGGTCACTGGTTGCGTGTCCACAGACCTGCCAACTGATACGGGACGGCCTCAACGCGCCTCTGCGCATCGAACTGGGCTGTCCCACGGAAGCAGCGGCCCTGGAAGGGAGCGGGACGTGACGCGCTGGACGGGCTGGTGCGCCCTGTGCGCTGTGCTGTGCGCCGGAACCTCCGCCCGCGGACAGGACGGGGCGGATGCGGTGGTGCTGCTGTCCCCCGCCGGGCAGGAGGTGACGCCGTTCGTGCAGGCCCTGCAGGGCCAGCTGGCGGAAGTGGAAGGAATCCTGTTCGTCCAGGAAATTCCCGTCCTGCCCGCATCCCTCGCCGATCGGCTCGAAATGGCCCGGAAAGCCGCGGCGCATTTCGACGCCCGGGCCGCCTTCTGGACCGACGAAGACGAGGCCGGCAACGAATTCCTCTTTCTCACCACTCCCACCGGCGAACGGATCCTGGTGCGCGCCCTGGGCAATGGGCAGGAGCCGGCCTTCGAGGCGGCAGCCATCATCGTGCGCAGCGCCCTGGAAGCTCTGGCGGAAGGTGGCGAAATCGGCGTGTCCACAGGCGAGATGGTCACCCCGGTTTCCCCACCGGCGACAATGCCCCCTCCTCCTGCGGAAACTGTTCAGGAAGAACCCGGCGTCACCCCATTCCCGGTGGATCGGCCCCTGCGGATGGTCCTCCGCGGCACGTTTTCAATGGCTGCCGTGTCGGAGCGGCACCCGGTCCTGGCCGGTGGGATGGTTTTCGCCGGTGTCCGCCGGCGCTGGCTGTCCGCCGGTATCGGTGCGGCGGTGTCCGCTTCCCGGACAGAATCGGCAGCCGGGCTGCAGGTGGAGGTCCGCCGGATTCCCCTCTGCGCGGCAGCCCTGGCCCACGGCGAGGTGGGGCGCTGGCGCCTGGGCGGTGCGCTGGATCTCTGTGCAGACTTGAACGCCGTGAACGCACGGGCCCTCAACGACGCGGCGCGGGCGCTGCCGGATCGGGTGCGTCCGGGCTTGAGCGCGCGGCTGCGGTTCGATGCGGTGGCGACCCTCTCCCGCAGCGTGGGCCTGTTTGTCGGCGCCGGCCTGGATATTCCCATCCTGAAGAACCGCTATCTGTTTGAAATAAATAATGAAAATGTTGAGATACTGAAAATCTGGCCCGTGATCCCTCACGTGCTTCTCGGACTGGAATTCCTGTTCTTCTGAAAAATTGTTTCCGCTGAAAGGTCGGCTGGCGGGAACATATGGGTAGGATGGAACACCGCGCAATGCATTACGTTTCGATTGCAGACACCCGCTGGGAATCCGAGACGGCCCTCACGGCCGCGGCGGCAACCGGAGACCAGGATGCCTGCCGGGATCTGGTGGCCCTGCTCCAGCCCCGGATCCGCAACCTCTGTGTGTTCCTGGCCGGACGGCGTCACGATCCCGACGATCTGGCCCAGAATGTCCTCATGGAAATTCTGCAATCTGCGGGCAGTTTCCGGGGCGAATCCTCCCTGGCCCGCTGGGCGGACCGAATCGCCGTGCACACGGGGGCCCGGGTCGTGGAAAAGCGGCAGCGCCGGGACAGGCTGTGGGAGCGCCACGGACGGGAGCTGAACGAAGGGGACGCCCGGTCGCCGGACGAGTTGACCGACCGGAAGGTGAAGGTGCGCCTCGCCCTGCTGCTGTCCACCCTGCCCGACGAGCGGCGGACCGCCATGGTGCTCCACCACGTGCAGGGTTACTCCATCGCGGAAGTGGCGCAGATGACCGATGCGCTGCCCAACACGGTACGGGATCGGCTGCAGGTGGGGCGCAGCGAACTCCGCGCCTTGATTCTCAACGACCCGGTGCTGCGCGAATGGCGCGCCGGAAGGTAACGACATGAACAGGGACTGCACCATCTGCTCTGCACTGCTGGCCCGTCATGACACGCTGACAACGGCGGAGCGCGACATTGTCGACCGGCATCTGGCCCTGTGTCCGGACTGCCGGGCGGAGCAGGACGGCCTGGCATTGCTGGGCGATGCGTGCATCGAAGTGGCGCTTCCTCTGGACGAGTTCACCCGTCGGCGGACCATCGAGCAGATCGTGCGGGATGCCCCAAAGCTGTCCGACAGAAAAACACCCGTTCGCCGTCGGCGGATCCGGTGGGCCGTTTTCGCGGTTGCGGCGCTGCTGCTCCTGGTCGCCGGTGCCTGGTCCGCCATTTCCCCGACCGCAGAAAGCCACCCCGGGGTGACATCTCCGGCTGGACGGGCGGAGTCCTCCGGCATCGACATCCTGCTGGCCGGACGCGACGCGGGGGAAGGAAGGCTGCGCGCCGGAGATCGCCTCCGGACGGCCGACAGCGAGCTCGTCTTCCGCACCACCTGCGGGATTTCCGTGCTCCTCGACGCCCATTCGGTTGCCACTCTGGTCCGGGCGGATACCGGTGCGGTCGACATCTTCCTTCATTCGGGACGACTCCTCTCGTCCGCGTCCCTCCGCCGTCCGGGACAGTCGTTTTCGGTATCCACGGATGATGCGCGGATGCGGGTGAAGGGCACCGTGTTCGCGGTAACCGCGGCTGGCGGTACGGTGCTGTCCGTGCTGCGGGGCAGTGTGGAGGCGGAAGGAACGGATGGCGGGCGTGTGATGGTCCGTGCCGATCAGACGACGCGGATATCCGACGGCGCGATGGCCCGGATGACAGAGCAGGAGCGGGACTGGATGTGGGCAGGTGTCCGGGTCATGGATCTGGTGGACGCGGCCCGGGCCGGGCACCTTGACATCGACAGTCGTCCGTCCGGGGCAGAGGTGTGGGTGGACGACGCCCTTCTGGGACGTACGCCGCTGGTGGCCAGGATCCGGGAAGGGCAGCGGATGCTGTCCCTGCGGATGGATGGATATCAGCGCGTGACGGAGTATCTGGAAGTGCTCGACGGCATGTCCCAGAACCGGGTGTTCGTGCTGGAGGGCGCCGGGCCGGTCGTGGTGGAACAGAAGAAGGACGGTCCGGCGACAGTGCCGGTGAATCCCGCAGCGCTCCTCGCGGCGGCACAGAAGTACCGCATCCACCGGCAGTGGCAGAAAGCGGCGGATGCCTATGCGGAAATCCTGGCGTTGGCGCCGGGAAGTCCACAGGCGGAGGCGGCCCTTGTCTCCCTGGGCAAGCTGGAGCTCACCCGCCTGTCGCGGCCCGCGTCGGCCCTGCGCCATTTCGATGCGTACCTGAAGCGCGGCGGCGCCCTGTCCCAGGAGGCCCTGTACGGCCGGGCCACAGCCTTCCGCGCCCTTGGCCGCACGGAGGAGGAAATCCGGGTGCTGAAGGCATTCATCGCCGCCTATCCCGACGCCATCGAGGTGGACACTGCCTCCCGCCGCCTGGCGGC
This sequence comes from Deltaproteobacteria bacterium, assembly GCA_029565915.1. Classification (GTDB taxonomy): domain Bacteria; phylum Myxococcota_A; class Polyangia; order JAAYKL01; family JAAYKL01; genus JAKQNG01. The sequence continues at coordinate 17,887 of JAKQNG010000335.1, read as the reverse complement.
ACTCACCACCCCTCGCCATCCCTGATGCGCCACTGACGGCAGCGCCCGTTGACGACGGTCCCTCCGCTGCGGTTCCGGACAAAAACCAAACTGTGCTTTTACAGGTCGCACAATCGTACTACATTTATCCGTGGATCGAACGAGAACCACTGGAAAGAATGAGAGGAATTGTCCATGCTGCTCACTGTCGCCGCCGGCATCCTGATGCTGCTCGCCGCCCTCGCGTTGAACACGATGCTCATCGTGCAGGGGTTCCGGATATCAAAAATGCGGGGGCTGCTGGCCCTCCTCGCACCGCTCCTGCTGGGCGCCGGCCTCTCCTGCCTGTATCTGTTCGCCCACCGCACGGCGCTTTCGGAAGTCGGCGCAAAAGAAGTGCAGCAGCAGGGCGATCAGGAATTTGAAGACCAGAAGGCACAACTCGACGGGCTCGAAGACCTGAAACTCTGACACCCGAGGATATCCGAATGGGCAAAAATGCTCCCAACCCCAAGGCCGTCAAGGAATTCCTCTCCGAGGCCCAGGAGTTCGTGGAGGAGTTGTCCAACGGGTTGATGGAAATCGACCGGATGCTGCGCGACAGGGAAGAAGTCGATCCGGACGTGATCAACGAGGCCTTCCGCTGCTGGCACACCCTCAAGGGCCTCTCCTCCACCTTCGGCGCCGAGCCCCTGGCCCACCTCGCCCATCGGGAGGAAACCCTCCTCGATCAGATCCGCCTGGGCCGCACGCGCCTCACGGAAGAGGTACTGGACGCGCTGCTGCTCAGCGTGGACGCCGTGGTGGACGCCCTCAACCAGATTCGCGAAAGCGGCGATCTGACCCGCGTGCAGATCAAGCAGCGCGAATCCGTTGCCGCGCCGCAACCGCCGTCGGTCCAACCCGGCACGGCCGGGGCTCCCGATCTGAAAGGCCTCGTGCCCGCCTCCATCCTGGAAGTGCTGACGGAATTCGAAGAGCACCGGCTCGTCACCTCCATCGGCAAGGGGCGCCCCCTGTATCGCATCCGCGCGGGCTTTTCGCTGCTGGCCATCGATACGGAACTGGAGGCCATCAAGAACATCCTGAAGCCCCTCGGCGAAATCATCACGTACCTGCCCTGTGACGAGAGCAGCGCCCCCGACAAGCTGGACATCGAAGTGCTGCTGGCCCTGAAGGGACGGACGGACGAGCTGGAGCGGGTTGTCTCCGATCAGCAGGCCACCATGGAGCTGGTGCTCAATCCGGGCGAAACCGTCATCCGGATTTCGGAACCGTCCCCCGCAGCGGCCCGCGCGGAAGTCCCGGAAGACATTGCGGCCCGCGCGTCCATCGAACCGGTTGCCACGCCGGGGTCCGGCGCCTCCCGACTGGAACTCGCAAAGGACCAGGCCCTGTCCCTGCGCTCGGTCAGCCAGACCGTGCGGGTGGACATCAGCAAGCTCGATCGCCTGATGAACTCGGTGGGCGAGCTGGGCCTGGTGCGCAGCTCCATCAGCAAGGTGAGCGAAGAGCTGCGGGCCATCGCCGGTCGCCGGGATCTGGCCATTGAACTGCACCGCATCGCCCGCGGATTCGAACGCCGCCTCGCCGAAATCCGGGAGGGCATTCTGGAAGTGCGCATGGTGCCCGTGGGCCAGATGTTTGATCGCCTGTCCCGGGTGATTCGCAAGGTGTCGCGGAATCTCGGAAAGGAAATTCAGTTCATCGTGTCGGGAGCGGATACCGAAGTGGACAAGCTGATCATCGAGGAACTGTCTGATCCGCTGATGCACATCATCCGCAACGCCATCGATCACGGCATCGAGAGCGTGGAGGAGCGGCGCCTGCTGGGCAAACCGGAGATGGGCACCGTGGCCCTCACCGCCTACCAGAAGGGCAATCACGTCCTCATCGAAGTGGAGGACGACGGCGCCGGCATCGACGGGGATCGCATCGTGGAAGCAGCCGTCCGGGCGGGTGCGCTGTCCAGGGAACAGGCCGAACTCCTGTCCGAACGCGAAATCAACCACCTGATCTTCCTGCCGGGCATCAGCACCGCAAAGGAAACCACCGAAATCTCCGGCCGTGGTGTAGGCATGGATGTGGTAAAGACGAACATCTCGTCCCTGGGAGGCATCGTCGAGGTGGAATCGGAACCCGGCATCGGGACCAAGTTCACCATCACCATGCCCGTTACCCTGGCCATCACCCCGGCCCTGCTCGTCCGGGTGGAAAGCGGCACCTACGCCATCCCGTTGAACAGCGTGGCGGAAGCGCTGATTCTCTTTGACGCGGACGTGAAGCGGGTGATGAACACCGACACCCTGACCCTCCGCGGACAGACCCTGCCCCTGTGCCGGCTCGACGTCTTCTTCAACATCTACCGCGAAGGTCCGCCCCCCCCCAACTCGCGGGTGGTCGTGGCAACCCTCGGCCATCGCCGGGTCGGCCTCGTCGTGGACGCGCTGGTGGGCCAGCAGGACGTGATTATCAAGCCCCTGGGCGCGAGCCTGGCCAAGAGCGGTTGTTTCAGCGGCGTGACAGATATCGGCAATCAGAAACTGGCACTGGTGCTGGACACGGTGTCGGTCATCGAAGAATTCTTCGCCAGTGCCGAAGAGACCGGCCAGCATGCGGGATAGGACGGCGGAATGAACACATCCATCATGAGTCCCGTGGCGGGCTCCATTATTCCAAAGGATCCGGCGGACGAGACGGTGGGTTTTCTGTGCTTTCGCCTGGGCGATGAGGAATTCGGCGTGGATCTGAACCTGGTCAGGCAGATCGTGTCGCCGCCGCCGGTGACAAAAGTGCCCCGCACCCGCTCCTATTTCATGGGTGTGGTCTCCATCCGGGGCGGGGTGGTGACCCTGGTGGATTTCCGCCAGCTCCTCGGTCTCGATCCCGCGGAGATCACGCGCAATTCCCGCATCCTGCTGTTTGACGGGGAGGACGAGCAGTTCGGCCTGCTGGTGGACAGCGTCACCCTGGTGCGGCGGGTGGCCATTTCGGCCTTCGAAGAAAACCCCACCCTCGAAGAGAATCCGGCGACCCAGAAGGTGGTGGGCGTCGTACGCCCCGATGCCACAACCCAGATCACCATCATCGACCTCGCCGAAATCATGAACGAGGCCCTTCGATGAAACTCGACATGCTCACCCGCAGCCGCACCGATTCACCCGCCACCCGGCCGGACGAACGCAAGCTGGTGCGATTCACGGTGGCGGATGTCCGCTGCGCGATCGACATCATGCACGTGCGCGAAATCCTCCAGCCCGGCGATCTCACCTCGCTGCCCGGTGCCGGAGGTGCCGTTATCGGCGTGGCGAATCACCGCAACGCGGCCATTCCCGTGGTGGACCTCCGGCAACGACTGGGCCTTCCGGAACGGAGAGAGGGCCGGGGCCGGTGGATTGTCGCAGCCTCCCGCCGGAGCCTGTTCATCCTGCTGGTGGATACGGTGGAAGGAGTGTCCTCGGTGAACCGCAAGCAACTGCGGGATCGGGCGTCCCTCGGTGACACCACGGACTTTACCTGGGCGTTGAGCGTCTATGGAACCGATGACGGGTTGCTCTTCGAGCTGGATCCGGACGCCATTCACACGGCATCCGGCAGGGCGGACGGCGAACCACGGGAGGAACGGTGACGCATCCGTGATCAGCGAAACCCCTTCCCTCACCCCCGAGCAGTTCGAACAAATCCGGGATATCATCCGTGCCGGATTCGGCATTTCGTTTGCGGAGTCGGATCGCAACCTGGTGGAGCGACGGCTCGGCGAACGACTGGCGGAGCTGCACCTCGAATCATTTGGCCCTTACGTCCACCTGCTGGCCGGTGGTGATCGCCGCGAACTGACAAGGGCCATCGATGTGCTGACCAATAACGAAACCTACTTTTTCCGGGAGGACGAGCAGCTGGGCTGTTTTACGCGGGAGGTCCTGCCCGACCTGCGGGATCGGAGCGCGGCGGCGCAGAGCCTCAGTGTGTGGTCCGCCGGCTGTTCTTCGGGAGAAGAAGTCTACACCATCGCCATGCTGCTGCTGGAGAGCGGCTTTTTCAACGGCTGGCGGATGCGGGTCTTCGGCAGCGATGTCAGCAGCCGGATGATCGCCCGGGCGAGGCGGGGACTGTTCGGCGCCTCCGCGTTTCGCAATACCCCGTCCACCGTGCAGCGCCGGCACTTCCGAACAACGGAGGACGGCTGGCTCGTCAACGACGACCTGCGCGCCATGTGCAATTTTGCCATGCTGAATATTCTTGATGAGGACGCGGTGTGCGTGGTGGGGCGGTTTGACGTCATCTTCTGCCGCAACGTGCTCATGTATTTTGACGCCGCCGCAAAAGAGCGCAGCATCCGGGTGCTGTACAACCGGCTGAATCCGGGTGGCGTGCTGCTCCTCGGACATACGGAATCGCTGCTCACCATGACCACGGACTTCGAGCCCCTTCAGCTCAAGAATGCCCTTGTCTATCGAAAGGTGCGCGATTCATGAACGACATCCGGGTGCTGATCATCGACGACTCCTCGTACAACCGCCGCGCCATTGCGGGGTTCTTTGAGGGCCATCCCGGTATTACGGTGGTGGGCCGCGCATCCGACGGACAGGAAGGGCTGCAGATGGCCCTGACCCAGAATCCATCGGTCATCACCCTCGACCTGGAAATGCCCCGGCTGGACGGATTTGCGTTTCTCCGATTGCTCATGGGCAGTCGGCCCACGCCGGTCATCGTCATCAGCTCCCACGGAAACCAGGAAAACGTGTTCCGCGCCATGGAGCTCGGCGCCCTGGACTTCGTCGCCAAGCCGTCCCTGTACATCACGCCGGAAATCCGCAACATCCGCGCCGAGGTGGTACAGAAAGTGCTGGCCGCGGGCGGGTACAACGCCCAGGCCCTGAAGCGGTTGTCCGGCGCCGCGCCGGTAACCGGCATGCACGTGGTGCCCCGGCTGGGCAACGACGACCGGGAAGAACGCAATCTCGTTGCGCAGAAACTCATCGCCATCGGCGCTTCCACCGGAGGGCCCGCGTCCCTCACCAACATCCTTTCGGCGCTGCCATCAGACATCAACGCCGGCATTCTGGTGTCCCAGCACATGCCGGCCATGTTCACCGCCACGTTCGCAAAGCGCCTCGACAAATTCTGCGCCCTGCGCGTCGTCGAGCTCCAGGGCAGCGACATCGTGCAGAAGGGCACCGTGTATGTGGCGCCCGGCGATGCAGATCTGGTGGTATCGAAATCGGGCGATGGTATCCGGGTTTCCCGATCTTCACCGCTGGAAGACGCCCGCTACACGCCCAGCGTGGATCGCATGCTGTCCACCGCTGCCTGTGTGGGGGAGGACCTTCTGGCGGTGGTGTTGACGGGCATGGGCGACGACGGCACCGCCGGATGCGCGCAGGTGTATGCGGCCGGGGGCAGCGTGCTGGTGGAATCCGCCGAAACCGCCGTGGTGAACGGCATGCCCGAAGCGGTCCGGCAGTCCGGCATTCCCGTCAAACAGAAACCCCTGCACCTGATGGCGACCGCCCTCGTGTCCTTTGCGGGTCGGGGATGACGTCGTGCGGCAGGCCACCCACACGCTGGAAGTGCCCACGGACGGACAGGGCCTGTTCGACATCACCAGCGAGGTGTGCCGGTTCGTCGCGGGCGAGCACCTGTCCACCGGCCTCCTGACCGCATTCATTTCCCACACCTCCGCGTCCCTCGTCATTTCGGAAAACGCCGACCCGGACGTGCAGCGCGACATGGTGAGCGGCTTTCGCGACCTGGCGCCCAGGGACAGACCGTGGCGCCACGACAGCGAAGGGGCCGACGACATGCCCGCGCACATCCGCTGCGCGCTGACCGGCGTCCAGCTCAGCATTCCCGTGGTGGACGGCCGACCGGTGCTGGGCACCTGGCAGGGCATCTATGTGTTTGAACACCGGGACCGGCCCCACCGCCGCCGGGTGACGCTTCACCTGCTGGGAGAATAATTTTCCCCTTCCGCGGCCGCCCGGGATATACTGTCAGCAGATACTTGAGGAATTTCGAACCATGCGCTTTCTGTTCAGCCTGATCCTGCTTTTCCTGCTGTCCGCCGCCAACGGCTGCAACACAGGCCCCATTTCGCCTCCGCCCTATGTGGACGGGGATTCCGACAGCGACAGCGATTCTGATGGGGATGCAGACAGCGATTCCGATTCGGACAGCGACTCCGATGCGGACAGCGATTCCGATGCCGACACGGATGGGGATTCCGATTCCGATACGGACACGGATACCGACACGGACGCGGATTCCGACTCCGATTCCGACAGCGATACGGACTCGGACACCGACTCGGATTCAGCAACCGATTCCGACTCGGAGACAGATTCGGATACCGACTCCGAGACAGACACCTCCACGGACACCGACTCGGAGACGGACACCTCCACGGATAGCGACTCCGAGACAGACACGGATACCGACTCGGAGAGCGATTCGGACACCGTCGACACCGACTCCGATACGGACATCGATTCAGACTCGATGACCGATTCGGAATCAGTCTGAAACTCGCGGGCCTCTCTCTTATCTGACCGGCAGGCGGAGGAAGAACGATGTCCCTGCCCCGGGTTTCGATGCCAGTAAGATCTCTCCACCCAGTTCGCGGACCGTGCTGTACACCGTGGCCAGCCCCAGTCCGTTGCCGTCTTCCCGGGTGGTATAGAACGGTTCAAAAATCCGGTGCTGTTCCTCTGCGGGAATCCCGACGCCCGTGTCCCGCACTTCCATCTCCACGTACAATCCCTCTTCAAGCGGGCAGGGGCGGGTTTCACAGTACCGGGCGTCCAGCGTGACATTGCGGGTCAGGAAGGTCAGCGTGCCTCCGTCGGGCATGGCGGCAATTCCGTTGAACGCCAGGTTGAGCAGGGCGTTCTCCAGGGCGGATGCATCGCCGCGGATGCTGTCCCGTTCCGCCCCGGGGGCAACCGCGATCCGGATTCCCTTTCCGCGGGACACCTCCACCAGGGCAATCGAGTCCTTCAGCACGGCGTTGACTGATATCTGTTCACAGGCCCGGGGTGCCTTCTTGCCGAAGGCCAGCAGCTTCGCGACCAGATCTGCCGAAGACCCGGCGACCTGGAGGATCATCCGCAGGTAATCCCGATCTTTTTCCGACAGGCGGGACACGCCGGGTTTCAGCAACTCCGCACACCCGATGATCGTGGTCAGCACGTTGTTGAAATCGTGGGCGATGCCGCCGGCCAGTCGACCGAGGGCGTCCATCTTCTGCGCGTGGTGGAGCTGTGCCTGAACCGATCGCGGTCCGGTCATGTCCCGGACCAGCGTAATGACGCGCTGCACCTCACCACCCTCAAAAACCGGGACCTTGCGCGTTTCAGTGATGATCCGTTCACCGTTCAGCGTGTTTTCCTCCTCGGAAATGAGCGGTTCGCCCGTCTTAAAAACCCGCCGGTACTGATCTTCCACATCACTCCCGAGAAAGGGAAACGCCTCCCGGACCGATTTTCCCTCCAGCGCGTCGGACAGTCCGAGCACCCGGCACCACTGCCTGAACGGCTCGTTGACCAGCACGATCACGAGGTTTCGATCAATGACATGCAATGCGTCAATGAGGGCGTCGATGGTGGTGCGGTGCAGCGCCTCGCTCCGGATCAAGGCCTTCTCCGCCTGATCCGCTTTCGACGATGCCCCGGTGTGTCCACCTGTTACCAAGGATTCCTCCCGCTGATATGTTTCAGTAATTTTAAATTATTTCAGGACAGTAAAACAGTGAAATGTGGCGGGCGGCATTCCTCGGACAAATCCCTGCGCAGAAAAATCACTCCCAGCAGTTTTTGCGGTTCAGGTGAACTTTGTCCGCAGGAGGGTGGCCAGTTCCTGTGCGCGATTTTCCAGGTCGGCGGGATCGCCGTTGTTTTCCAGCACCCAGTCGGCCACGTTCAACTTTTCCGCGAGGGGCAACTGGCATGCGATGCGCGTCGCTGCGTCCTTTGCCGACAGGCCGTCCCGGAGGCGGAGCCGTTCGAGCTGGTTTTCCAGGCTGGTGGACACGACGATGAGCCCTTCGAGATGCCGGTGGATGCCGGTCTCCACCAGCAGGGCCGCCTCGTAGACGGCCAGGCGTTCACCCCGGTCGGCGATGAGCGCGAGTCCCTGCTTTGCCAGGGCCGCAATGGCCGGGTGGGTAATCGCTTCCAGCCGGGCGCGCTCAGCGGGACTGTCGAACACCTTGTGCCCCAGCCTGCGGCGATCGATGGTAACGCCGTCGGCGCACAGGATGTCCCTTCCGAAGGCGTCGATGACCGCGTCCCGGGCCGGATGGCCGGCCTCCAGCACCATGTGCCCCAGGCCGTCCGCGTCCAGCACCGGAATCCCGCAGCGGCGCAGCACCCGCGACACGGTGCTCTTTCCCGAGGCGATGCCGCCTGTGAGCCCGATGACGTGAAGGGAGGAAATCATGAAGAACGGGAATCAGAAGAGATCGTCGACGTCGTCTTCGAGGCCCTGGTTACCGCCGCCGCTGGAGCCGGAGCCGAGGCCGCTGCCGCTGCCGCTGCCGCTGCCGCTGCTGCCGCTGTCCGAAGAATCCGGTGCGGCGCTACCGGCGGGTCGATCGAACGGATTGGCGGCCTTCTGTTCGCCCTGATCATCCGATGTGGTCAGGATCTTGCCGGTGCCAACCGGGAATTTCACCGCTTCCCACTTGTTGCCCGTGTTGTCGTCTCCATAGCCCCATTCACCGCGGATGAAATGCGTGTAGCGGGGCTTGTCCTCGCTGCCCTCGTTTTCGACGATGTAGCGGAACCAGCCGTTACCCTTTGTTTCCCGCACCTTGCCGTGCATGTCCTCATTCCACTGGGTCCAGCGGAAATGGAGCACGTCGCCCATGGCTTCGCCCTCAATTTTTCCCTTCCAGCGCTCCGATTCGTAGAGGCCGTAGACGGTGGTGCCGTTGGCGGTGAATTCCATGCGGCCGTAGGCCGGGGACGCGTAGACGCCGTCCCAGTTGCCGTCCATGGGCATTTCGCCGGGAGTCACGTTCACGTGTGCCTTCGATCCGCCGCAGGCCGCCGCGATGACGGCCGCCACCACCACCAGCGCGCTGACAATTGCCTTCTTCATGAAATCACCTCCGTACGCGGTTGAAATGACGAAACGCGCCGGATTTTAACAGGACTGTATGGGCTGCGCAATACAGAACGGTTTCCCGATGCCGTGTCCGCGGCCGGGCGGCTGCCCGATTGACTTTTCTGATTTCGTAGTTATTTCCAGCAAATACGGTTGATCAACCATGATGCCGCGGGACTATTACGAAATACTGGGCGTGGCGAGGGATGCAGACGCGAAGGATCTGAAGCAGGCCTATCGCCGACTGGCCATGAAGCTGCACCCGGATCGCAACCCCGGTGATGAGGCCGCGGAGGAGCAGTTCAAGGAAGCGGCGGAGGCCTACGAAGTTCTCTCCGATCCCGACAAGCGGCGGATTTATGATCGATTCGGACGCGAAGGACTCCTCGGTCAGGCGGGTTTCGCCGGCGTGGAAGATATCTTTTCGCGCTTCGGCGAAATTTTTTCCGATTTCTTCGGCGGCGATATCTTCGGCGTCCCGCGGCGCCCGTCCCGTCCCTCCCGTCCGCCAAGGGGCGCGGATGTGCGCATGGAGCTGACCATTTCGCTGGAGGACGCCTTTGCAGGCGTGCGCAAATCCATGGATATCACTCAGCGGCGGACGTGTTCCAGTTGCGGGGGCAGTGGTGCGGCGGCGGGTTCGGAACCGGTTCCCTGCGCATTCTGCCAGGGACACGGGCAGGTGGCCCAGCGCAGCGGATTCATGACGGTGGTCACTCCCTGCGGGCGCTGCAACGGACACGGCGCCATCATCACCGAACACTGCGACACGTGTGAAGGCACCGGACGGGAGCCGTTTGTCCGCACGGTCACCACCTCGGTGCCGGCGGGTGTGGACACGGGCATGCGCCTGCGGTTTCCCGGCGAAGGCGAAAAGCCCGAGGCGGGCGACGCGGGCGATCTCTATGTCATCATCAATGTGGAGGACCATCCCCTCTTCCTGCGGGAAGGCGACGACCTGCACTACGAAGCCGCCATTCCCTTCACCCGGGCGATCCTCGGCCACACCGTCGAAGTGCCCCTCTTCAACGAAGGAGTGGCGGTGCATCTGCCGCCGGGCACCCAGCCCGGGGACATGGTCACCGTGGAGGGAAAAGGTATGCCCGTCGTGGGCCACAAACGGCGCGGGGATCTCCACGTCACCGTCCGGGTGGATCTGCCCGTCTCGCTCACCGATGAGCAGCGACGCCTGATCGAGGCACTCGACAAGGTAATTTAATTGCCGAACGGACCCGCTTCGAACTAAGATGCCTCCAACAGCTGATCGATTCCGTCTGAAACGGGAGTGACTTGACATCATGGCGCCAGCGCCCTGCCACCACAGCGAAATCCGCCGTCTGATCCGCGAAGGCCAACCCCTTGCCGGCCTCCGGATGGCGGGTGCCATGCTGGCGGCGGATCCGGGGGACGCGATGGCCTGGTTTCTGGGCGCCGTTTGCCTGGCTGGACTGGGAGACGACGAAGGCGCGGCCACCAACCTGAAGAACGCGATTCCGGCCCTGGCACGGATCGGTCAGCCCCTGGCGGCCATCGGAGCGGCCCTCGAATGGGGCGATCGGGCCGGAGATCGCTCACGGCTGCTGACCGCCATCGCCCGCCTGTACGCTGCGGGCAGCGACCGCCTGGCGGAAACGGCGCCGCCAAAGATTCCGGTGGCGGTGGCATCCTGGGATACCGCAATTGCCGACGTGGATGTGGTCGACAAGGCGAAGGAACAGATGGCTGTGGCCTGGGGACAGGACATGGCCTCCAGGGATATTGTCCAGCCCCTGCCCCGGGTGCTGCTCTTCTCCTCCCTCGACGCGGATGCCTTCACCGCCCTGGCCGGCTGCTTCACGCCCCGGTGGGTCTCCCCCGGTGAGCGGATCCTCTCCCAGGGCGACGACGGCGACGCCATGTACGCGGTGGCCCAGGGGGTGGTGGAGGTGACGCGGACGGACAGGAGCGGCAACGAGACCCGGCTGGCCCTGGTGGGCGCCGGCGGTTTCTTCGGCGAAATGGCCATCCTCTCCCGGGTTCCCCGGGCGGCCGGCGTGTCGGCGGTGGAGCACACCCTCGTCCTGCGGTCCGATGTAGCCGTACTGGAGGAACTGGCCGGGCGCATGCCCCGGGTCGCGGATGAGCTGGTGGCTTTCGGCCGTGCGCGCATGCTCGACAATCTGGTGCGGACCTCGCCGGTGCTGCGTCCCCTTCCGCCGGCCCAGCGGGCCCGGGTGCTCGAGCGATTTGCATCCGACTGGTTTGCCGCGGGCAGCACCATCCTGGAGGAAGGGGCCCCCGGCAAGGGACTGTTCCTGCTCGTGTCCGGTCGTGTGTCCGTCCGTCGGATGATGGACGGCCAGGTCACCCAGGTGGCCCGTCTGGCCCCCGGCGACGTGTTCGGCGAAATCTCCCTGCTGCAGCGGCGGCCGTCGGGCGCAGCGGTGGTCGCGGACGAAAACGCGGCCGTGCTGCACCTCGACGCGGAGGCCTTTCACGGCGTCATCGATGAGTTTCCGGCCCTCCTGAAGGGGGTTTATGACATCGCACTGGAGCGGGAAAGGAAGAACAACTCCATCCTCGGACAGCCGGCGCTGGCGGAGGATGGACAGACCCTGATTTGACATCATGACTGAAGACAGAAATACCAGAAGAGTTTCGGGCATCGTGCTGGCCGTGGCCGGCGCGGTTCTGCTCGGCATCGGGATCGCGCTGGTGCCGACCCTGACGGCCAGAAAAGTCAAAGAAGCCATGGCGGACTGCCCGCAGCCGGCGGCGGCAGCGCCCGCATCGGCGGAACGGACGGCGGCGGTGAAAGGTCAGACAGAAGCGCCGGCAATGGCGGAAGCACCGGCAGCCGCGGCAGCGCCCACGACGACGGAACCGTCGGCCGTCGCGGAAGCACCGGCTGCGGCGGAACCTCCGGCAACGGCGGAACCTCCGGCAGTGGCGACAGCGCCGGTCGAAGCGGCGGCTCCTCCGCCCGCCCTGTCGTCGGCCATGGGAAACGGGCGCTGGCTGCTGCGGATGAATGAAGCCACCTGGGAACTGGACGGCGCCGGACTGGCCATCGTCCAGGATATTGCCCGGGCCCTGCGTTCGGACGGCTCGCTGACGCTGCGGGTCGTAGGTATCAACAACATGAAGAAGAGCAGCCGCCGGGCGCTCATCGCCGCAGAAAAGGCGGTGGCGCAGGTGCGGATCCATGGTCCTCTGCCGGAGGATCGGGTGGTGCTCGAATACCGGCAGACCGCCGAGGCGGAGGGCATTGCGGTGGAGATGGAACTGACGGGAGGCCGGCCATGATGCTGCTGTTCATCATGATTGTGGCGTCCATCCTGCTGGGCGCGGTGTTCGTGTGGCTGTCGGGATATTTTTCCGCTTCCACGGGTGGCGGTGATGCGGCCTCCGCGGCGGCCATTTCCCTGCTGAAAAAGGAAAACGAGCGGCTGAAAAAAGTGGAAGAAGAGTTCTTCGACAGTCGCAAGACCCAGGTGATCGACAATACGGAAAAGGATGCGGAAGTGGCCAAGCTCACGTCGGACCTGGCGCGGGCGGAAGGCGAAAAGGATCGGGCGCAACTGGAAATCGACAACCTGCGCGAAGAACTCGAATTGATGAAGAAAAAGGAGCTGTCGCGGCCATCGAGCATTCCCAAACCGCCGCCGCCCACCATGGAGCGCCCGGCGACGGAGAGCGAGGCCATCGATGCACTGCAGGCCCAGCTCGACATGGAGCGGGTGGCCCATCAGAAAACCAAGGATGAACTCGCCCAGGTCAAGAAAATCGCTGCGGTGAAGATGGCCACGGCCCCCACCTTCAGCACCACCTCGGACAGCAAGACCGGCGGCGCCCGCTTTCAGACCATGGCGTTTTCGCCCAACCGCGGACCGGGCGGCGGGGGTGGCGCAGCGGACATCCTGAAGGGCGCCCTCGACAAGGTGCAGGCCGAGAAGGACAAGCTGCAGGCGGAGCTGGACCGGGCGCAGAAGGAACTTCAGATTCTGAAGATGCGCGGCGGCGAATGAACCCTCTGAGGTGCAGATGACGGACGTCCGGATACGCACATACGAACGCAAGGACCTTCCTTTGGAACAACGGCTGCCGTCCCTCGCGCGGCGGTTTCCATCCCTGCGGGGCGCCCGGGGCATCGATCCCTGGAACGCGGATGCCCTGCGGCAGTGGATGGATGGCTGCAGCGACGAAGGGGCCCTGCAGACGGCCCGGCTGCTGCTGGCCATCGCCGGTGTTGCCACTCCGGCAGAAGCCTTTGACCTGATGAAGGCGATGAAGGCCTGGTCCACGGCGGATCGCCAGATGTTCGTTAATTTCCTGCGGGTCTGGGACTTCTGAATCCGGGCCGGCCCACCCTTTTTTTCAAATGACCCCAAAGAAGTTCCCGATAAGGGGCGCCGGCGGGTTATCATGGCAGCAATCATTGCCAACCGTCAGGAGGTGTCCATGACCGGCAGATTCATTCCGAAAAAAGGCGTGTTCGAAGCGACCCTCGGCTGCAATCTCCGCTGTCTGCACTGCGGCTCCAGCGCGGGCATTCCCCGGGAAGACGAGCTGACCACCGCCGAATGCGCGGATCTGTTTGCGCAGCTCGCGGCCCTGGGCATGGAGTGGCTCACCATCTCCGGCGGTGAGCCGATGACCCGTCCGGACTGGGCCGAGCTGATTGCCCTGTGTGCGAAGACAGGCATCCGCACGGGCATGATCACCAACGCCGTGGCCCTGGACCTGGACGCCGCCCTGCTGGCCAAGCGCAACGGCCTGTCGGGCATCGGCTTCAGCGTGGACGGATTGCCGCCCACCCATGATCGGGTGCGGGGACGCATCGGCCATTTCCAGCGGTTGATGGACGCCATGGACCACTGCGCGGAGGCACACCTGCCGTTTTCGGTGGTGACCACGCTGAACAACGACAACCTCAACGAACTCGACGGGCTGTACGACATCCTCGTGACAAAAGGCGCCTACGCGTGGCAGGTGCAGCTCGGATCGGACATGGGCAACATGCGCCACCATCCGCAACTGCTCGTGTCGCCCCGCCGCATGCCCGAGCTGGAGCAGCGCGTGGCCCGGCTGATCCGGCGCGGTGCCCTGCGGGTGTATCCCGGCGATTCCCTCGGCTATTTCGGTCCCCTCGAAAAGGTTCTGCGCACGTGGACCGGAGGCGCGTGTTTCGGCGGCTGCGGCGCGGGAATCCGCAACATCGGCATCGAGAGCAACGGCAATGTGAAAGGCTGCCTGTCCATCCTGCCGGGCAACAACGAGGAAGGTGACCGCTGGGTGGAGGGGAACATCCGGCAGACGTCCCTGGCGGAGATCTGGCACCGGCCGGGCGCGTTTGCATACAACCGGGAGTGGACACCGGCGTCCCTGTCCGGGGCCTGCGGTGACTGCCGGTTCGCACAGCGGTGCAAGGGCGGCTGCATGGGCAAGCGGGTGTCCGACGGCAGCGAAGGCGAAAACCACTACTGCAGCACCCGGGAGCTCGCGTTGCGGGCGCTGGAGAAACGGCGGACGGGCGTCGCCGCGGCAGCGGTGGTGGCGGGCTTTGCGGTGGCGGCGGGCGGCGGCTGCGATACCGTGGACGACCCGGATCCCCGGCCGCAGGATTCGGACACCAGCGATACGGCGAGCGAAGTGGACACGAGCGACACGTCGTCGGATCCGGTGGTCATGTACGGTGTGCCCGAATACGGCATCTGGGAAACCGACACCTTCAACGTGGACGAATACGGCATCATGGACACCGAGACGATGGACGTGTCCCTGTATGCCATCATCCCTGACACGGACACCACCGCGGTGGATGTGTACGGCATCCCCATCTACAACATGGCACCGCCGGACGAGGAGAAGTAGAATCCTTCCGCCTTGAAACGGTTGACGGAACCGCCACTCCCCGCTACATCCCTGCCATCCCGCCGACGGCGCGGGGGATTGGAGAAATAGTCCATGGTCAATACGAGCAATCTGAAACGGGGCCTGATCATCGAAATGGACGGTGCACCATGGGTGGTGATGGATGTGGCCTTTCAGGCACCGTCGGCCCGGGGAGCCAGCACGCTCACCAAGGCGAAGATCCGCAACCTCATCAGCGGGGCGGTGCTGAACAAGTCGTGGCGCGGCGGCGAGATGCTGCAGGAAGCCGATTACGAAAAGCGGACGGTGCAGTTCCTGTACAAGTCCGGCGACGAATTCTGCTTCATGGACGAGGAAAGTTACGACCAGTTCAGCCTGAGCGCCGAGAACCTCGGCGATGCAGCGGGATACCTCCTCGACGGCATGCAGGTGCGCTCCATGCTGTTCAACGGCCAGGTGGTCAGCATCGAACTGCCCGTCACCGTGGAGCTGCTCGTCACGGAAACCACCCCCAACCTGAAGGGCTCCACGGCCCAGGCCCAGTTGAAGCCCGCCCTGCTCGAAACCGGCATCACGGTGCTCGTGCCGCCCTACCTGGAAACCGGCACCCGCATCAAGGTGGACACGAGAGACGGCCGTTTCATCGAACGCGTAAAATAGGTTCCCGGATTGACGGGTGATCGATGAAAATGAATCTGGAATAGTCATGGACTGGAATGTCGGCATATGGGGGCTGTTCTGGGGCATTCTCTCCGCATCGTCGCTGCCCCTGGGCGCCGCCTTCGGCCTGTGGATGAAGCCCCAGCGGAAACTGGTATCCGCCCTGATGGCATTCGGGGCCGGGGCACTTCTGTTCGCGCTCAGTGTGGAGATTTTCGGCCACACCATTGAGCAGGCCGGGGACGGCCATGGCCATATCCGATATCCTCTTTTCATCCTCGTCACCATGGGCGGGGCGGTGATCGGCGGCCTGCTGTTCGAGGCCTCCAACCAGATTCTCAGCCGTCACGGCGCTCACGTCCGCAACCGGTCCCTGCTGCGCAAGTACATCGTCAAGTCCCGTCGGAAAAAGGCCGAGCGACTCCTGCGCGTCATTGCCCGGAACCGGATTCTGCAGGTGTTGTCCGAGGAAGAGACCGTGCGACTGACCCAGTTTGTGCAGGAACAGGTCTTTCCTCCCGGTCATGTGCTGTTCCGGGAAGGAGACGCCGCAGATGCCGTCTATTTCATTGTCCGCGGACAGGTGCTGGTCGAACACGGGGAGGCGATGGACAGTGGCCCCATTGCAGTGCTGGGCCCCGGCGACATTCTGGGCGAAATCGCGCTTATTTCGAAATCGATGCGCACCGCGGGCGCCCGCGCACAGACAGAACTGGAAGTGCTGACACTCACCAGCGGTCAGTTTGAGGATTTTCTCTGCGTGTCCACCGCGCTGCGACGGGCGGTCCGGGAACTGGCCGAATCCCGATCCCTCGAACTGGTCGAGCGCAACATTCTCGACGTGGCACAGGCGGACGAATGGCGGGCCCGTCGAATGACCGGAATCGGGGATGTGGCCATTGCCACCTCCGATGCGGAGCTGGACAGGGAAACGCAGACCCGCGGACAGCACTCCGCCACCGCCATCTGGCTGGGGAACGTTCTGGACAGCATTCCCGAAGCCATGGTGATCGGCATGCTGGTTGTGGCAGCGTCGGCATCGAAAGAATCCATCAGTCTGGCGTTTCCCATCGGCGTATTCCTCGCCAATTTTCCAGAGGCCATGTCCAGTGCGGTGACCATGCGTGCCAGTGGCGGCAGCATTCTGCGAACCGTTGTCATGTGGACCTCCCTGTGCGTATTGATCGCCATCGGCGCATTGCTGAGCGCAGGCCTTTTCCCCTCCCATCCCGATGGTCTGCTGCGTTACGGCATGCTTTTCATGGAAGGGCTGGCTGCCGGTGCCATGCTCACGATGATTGCCGAAACCATGCTGCCTGAGGCATTCGAACAAGGGGGCGGAACCATCGTCGGTCTTTCCACCCTGGGAGGGTTTCTCGCGGCGCTGGCTGTAAAGCTGATTCCCTGATGGCGGACAATCGCTCACGGACGTCCGCCGACTTCGATTCTGCCGTGTGCATGGCGCTGGCGCCGTTCGGCACGTCCATCTTCACCGATATCACCGCCCTGGTCAGGGATTGCGGCGCGGTAAATCTCTCTCAGGGATTTCCCGACGTCGATGGTCCGCTGGAAATCCGCGAGCTGGCGGCCCGGGAAATCCTGCGCGGTCCCAACCAGTATGCACCGCCCGACGGGGTGCCCGCGTTTCGCCATGCCGTGGCCGCAAAAATGCGGCGGTTCTACGGTGTGGAAGTCTGTCCCGAAACGGAAGTCACCGTGACGGGCGGCGCCACGGAGGGACTGGCAGCGACGCTCCTGGGACTGCTCAATCCCGGCGATGAGGTGGTGCTCATCGAGCCGTTCTACGACCTGTATCCCGCCATGGTCTGTCGCGCGGGCGCCATACCCGTGTATGTGCCCCTGCGGAACAACCGGCTGGACGCGGATGATCTCGCGACCGCCTTCGGCCCGAAAACCCGGGCCATTGTCATCAACAACCCCCAGAATCCTTGCGGGCATGTGTATTCCCGCGCGGAGCTGGATGCGGTCGCCGACCTCTGCTCGCAGTACGATGCCATCGCCATCGGCGACGAAGTATACGAACACATCCTTTTCGATGGTCGCACGCACACCACGCTGCTGGCGGTGCAAGGGCTGCGGGAGCGATCAGTGGTTGTATCGTCTACGGCCAAGACGTTTTCCATGACCGGCTGGAAAACCGGATACGCCATTGCGTCGCCCCGGCTCACAGCGGCTGTGCGGGCGGCCCACCAGTTCATCGCCTACTGCATTCCGGGCATGTTCCAGACAGCCATGGCCGCAGGAATCGCCATGCCGGACAACTACTATG
>JAKQNG010000331.1 GCA_029565915.1 Deltaproteobacteria bacterium | reverse complement strand
GGCGACGATGCACGCGAGCAGCACACCGCAGAGTGCCAGCCACAGGGTCACGGGCCACGACGAAATGAATTCCCGCAGAAAACCGGCCCCCGCCACACCGCCGGCCACGCCGCCCAGCACGATGGGGCCGTACAGGCGCTCCACCTGGGACGGCCGGACCGTGTCGTTGAGGAACGCGAAGAAACCCGTCACGAGCAGCATGTTGAAGACGTCGCCGAAAACGTAGAACGCCCAGCGGGAAACCTCGCTGTCCGTTGGCAGCCACATGCCCATGCCCAGCAGTCCCATTCCAATCAGCCCCGCAATGGCGTGGATGAACCTTCGCCGCCCTGACCGCCGCGCCAGCAGCGCGAAAAGAATGGTCACTCCCAGCGCCGCCACCATGTTCACGTTCTTCGCCACCAGCTCCGCCCGCGCCGCGTCCAGGGTGAATCCGGCCAGCCGCAGGGGCACATCGTCGTATTGTGCGATGAACAGGGTTTTTTTCAGGGGCTTCAGAATCCAGAAGCCGGCGATGATCAGAAAAAACTGCAGGCTCATGAGCGCCGTGAACGCCCGTTCGCCCCGTTGGACCATCAGCATGTTCCTCAGGTAATTCATCGTGGACCTGTCCGGCTGAGACTCTAGCGGATCGGCCCTATGAAACGAAATAATCGACTCGACTACTGAAAGAAGGCACCACCTGTGGATCGAACGATTCGCGTCCGCGGCGGCCTCTCCAGGATGTAGGGCTCCGCGTTGAAGACGCCGCAATGCCGCTGGTCCCGGTAGAAGCCCCAGTTTACGTAGACCCGCCGGTTCCAGGACAGGATGGATCGAGGCGGTTCGGGAAACGGGGCCGAATCGTAGATGGCCGCCATCGCACCCGCATCGAACACCGGGTTCCCCGACGAACGGGTGACGCGCACCTCGCCGACGGTGCCGTCCGTCAGGATTTCAAAGTCAATGAATGTGCGCAGGTGCGGACTGTTCAACGGATGCTCCGGTGGCAGTTCCGCGAGGATGTCGATGAAGCCGTGGGCGAAATGGTGGTGGATGCCGTTTTCGTGAATGCGGTTGAAGTATTCGTTGAACAGCCGTCTCCGCCGATGGTTGAGATCCTTCTGCAGGGAGGACACGACCAGCGCGCCGGTAGTGGAAATGGCCTCCCGGATGTGCAGCGGGTAGTCCTCCAGCCCCGGGGATGCGGATTGATCCGGCGGTGGCAAAGGAGGAACCGGAAGCACCTCCGGCGGAGGAGGAACCGGGTTTTCCCGTTGGGCCGTCCGGCGTGTCTTCGCCGCTTCGAGCAGTTCCCGCACCAGGCCGTCCACCGGCGCGGCTTCCTGTTCCGGTCCGGATTCCGCGAACACGGTCATCGGAGCCGGTGCCGCCGACGGGGCCACCGTCCTGCGGGGCTTGCCCGTTTTCCTGGAGGGCTGTTGCTGTGGACTGTTGTTCTGCCGGTTTTCCACTGCCGGAACGGGGGGAGTCACCCCCGTCCGGACCGGATGATCCGGCATCACGGAGGTCTGCGAAATCGACGCTGACAGCATGACCGGAACGGGCTCCGGACGTTCAATCTGCTGCGGAACACCCAGCGTGAGCATGCCGGCGACCACCATCGCGTGGACACCTGCGGAGGCGATGACCGCAACGCCGGAAGGTCCGGGTCGAAACGCTCTCAAAAAACCAGTTCGCATGCGGATGCCGTTTCTCCGACGGTCTGCCTTTCTGCAAAAAAGCAAAAAGGTACTGCAATACTTATAATATCGATCCACCCGGATGCAAGCGTCCTTGTCGAAGTCCGGCGCGGAGGTCAGAGGGCCCGCAGAAACTCGGGTCGCAGCAGGCGGGGATTGGCGAGGGCCGCATCGATCTGCGCCAGCATGGAGGCCTTTCCCTTCTGGAAGGTGCCGGCGAGGGCGAGGTAGTTGGAGGCGTGATTTGATCGAAAGATGATCCCGTCCCCATCGACGTGGGCCACCAGGGTGCGCAGCTCCTGCAGGGTTTCAACGGGAGTCAGCATGCGCCAGCGCGGATCGCCGGTTCGCGCCCGGTAGTCGTCCTCGCCCTGCGGCAGCATCAGGGTCAGCGCCGATGCAAACCGCGGTTTCACCCGATCGATCAGCGCCGCCGTGTGTTGTGCGTGCTGTGCGGACAGGGCCGGACCGCCCAGCCCGAGGATGACCGTGGCGGACATCTTGAGTCCCGCTTCCTGCGGCCTGAGGCACAGGTCGCCGATTTCCGCGGCGGTAAATCCCTTGTCCACGCGGCGCAGCACCTCGTCATCCCCGGATTCGAAACCCACATAGATGAGCGAGAGTCCCCGGTCCCGGAGGTCCGCGAGTTCGTCCACGCTCTTCGAAGCGAAGTTTCCCGGCGAGGCATAGGCGCTGATGCGGCGCAGGGCCGGCAGCCGGTCCCGCAGGGTGTCGAGGATTTCCCGCAGCCGATCCGTCGAGAGGGCCAGCGCATCGCCGTCCCCCAAAAAGACCTTCTCCAGTCCCTGCAGGTGGGCGGCCGCCCAGTCGATCTCGGCGAACAGCTCTTCGCGGGGACGGACCCGGAATTTTTTTCCTTTGTACGTGGGACAGAAGGCACAGCGGTTGTGGGAGCAGCCGATGGTGGCCTGCAGGATCAGCGCGTCCGCCTCCGCCGGCGGCCGGATGACGGGCTCCACATAGGTGATGGGACAGTTCATGAGGGTTCAGTTCCGGTAGGAGAAGCTCGATCCGCCGATGAACTCCCGCATGAGGGACGTGTTGGGCACATCGCCGGGCAGCACGGTGACGAACATGCCGAGAAACTTCTTCAGCCGGTACGCCGTGGCATAGGCGGGATCCTGCCGCGGCACTTCCATCAGGTATCGCTCGGCCCAGATCTTGAGCACGGAGAATTCATAGATGAGGGACGTGTCGAAGATCACGTCGGCGGATTCCTGAAACGGAAAGATGTGCAGCCGCTCGCCGTGGCGTACCTCGGGCCACTGGTTGATGGTCCGGGCCGCCGAATAGTTGCGGTAATGGCGATCGCGCACGATGCGCCGGATGAGTCGCACGTCCGACGTGTTCAACCGGTTCTGGCTGTCAATGGCCAGGGGATTGAGCGCGTTGATGTAGATGCGGAATTTCTCCTGCGCCGAGATGGCCGGCGTCAATGCGTCGTTCAGGCCGTGGATGCCCTCGATGACCGCCACTCCCCGATCCCCCAGCCGGACGGGAATCCAGCGGTCCTCGGGATCGCGCTCGCCGGTGGTGAAGTTGTATTGTGGCGTCCGCACCTCCTCGCCGTTGACAATCCGGCGCAGGTCGCTGTTGAAGCGCGCGAGATCGATGGCTTCGAGGGCCTCGTAGTCCGGCAGGCCGTTTTCTCCCATCGGCGTGTCCGCCCGGTTGACGTAGTAGTTATCAAGAGAGATGGCCACCGGCGCCAGACCGGCCACCCGCAGCTGGATGGACAGGCGCTTGGCGAACGTGGTCTTGCCGGCGGAGGACGGGCCCGAAATGAACACCAGCCGGCGACCGGGCGCACCGGCGATCTGGTCGGCGATCTGCGAAATCTTTTTTTCGTGCAGCGCCTCCGCCACTTTGATGACCTCGCGGATCTCTCCCGAAATGGCCGCCTGGTTCAACTCCGCCACATGGGAAATGCCCACGAGGCGGCTCCACTCCCGCGCCTCTTTGTGGGTCTGGTACAGCTTGGGCTGGTGGGTTTCATTGCGCCCTCTGGACCGGGCGCTCAGGTGGGGAAACTGCAGGATGAACGCGTCGGTCTCCAGGGGCAGCAACGCGAAGCGATCGAAGTAGCCCGTGTGGGGCGCCACCGGCGAGAGGCACAGGTCCATGTAGTCGCGGATCCGGACGAGTTCCACGTGGGAGAACGGCCACTGCTTGAGAAGCAGGCGCTTTTCCTTTTCACCCTTCTTGCGGAAGATCCGGCGCGCCTCCTCAACAGTCACGCGGGACAGGACAAACGGTTCCCGGGCCGCCGCCAGCGCCGCCAGCTCAGCGGAAATCCGCGACAGGAACGCCTCGTCGACGGCCACCCCGCTCACGTGGAAGTAATGCCCTTCGCTGATGGCCTGGCCGATCTGCATGCTGACCCCGGGAAACAGCCGATGCACGACTTCGTACAGCATCAGGGTCAGATGGCGCTGATACAGCCGGCCACCCATCTCGCAGCAGAGCGTCACCGGCGCCACGGTCCCGCTGCGGACGATGGGCGCGGACAGGGACACCAGCCGGTTGTTCACCACCGCGGCAATGACCTGCCCGTCGTCCGGATGCGGATGGGCATCCATCAATGCCCGCACGGTCGTTCCCCGTTCCACCACCAGGGCCTGTCCCCGCCATGTGATCCGTGCGGGATCACCGTTTGTCGGATTCTCTTTTGCCATCAACTTGTCCGCCTTCCCGGATCCGGCTCCCACCCGCAGCGCACCACACCGGATCTCTCGCGGAACCCTAGCAAAAAGCGCCGGGGCAATCCATGGTTTAGCGGCCGCACAGGGAGGAGATCGGGTGCGAAATCCGGGTGACGCCATCCGGGACCCGGAAATTCCCGGGAATCCGGCCGTCCGGGTCCGGAAAAATGAACAGGGCGGAGGGCCGGGGCGGGAGATGGATTTCGCGGTTGCCGGGTATAACTTCGTGAATTGAACAGTTTATCTTATTGAAACCAAACGCTTTTTGTCAAATTGCACCAGACTGGCAAGATGTTTGCATATGTTCCGGCGCAGGAGCATGGAGGTATCGCAATGAACTGGCTGAACAACGTAATTGATGAACTGCAGAGCCGGATTCTCGACGCCCCCCGGACCCGGACAGAAACCCAGTCGACCTGGTCCAGGCGCAATGAGAAAGACGCCACCGAGAGACTGCACCAGTTTCAGAGCCGACTGGCCGATCTCGACAAGAGAATCCTCGAACTCCGCTGACCCCTGACCCTCCAACGATTCCCATCGATCAGATGTGTTGACCGCCCGTCACACCCAGGGAATTTTCTGCGCCATAACAGATAGACCTGCGCCGGAAGCGCCATGGGACTGGACAGGGTGAATCCCGCGGGATATTCTTCCTTCCCATCAGCGCTGCACATTCTTCCCGCAGCCAGGAGGTTGGAATGATTTTTCGCGTTCTGTCCGTCACCCTGTTCCTGCCGCTGTTCACCGGATGCGGCGGCGCCGGTTCCACAGCGGTGAACGAAGCGGATGAACCTGTCCTGACGGCGCCGGCAACAGCACCCGTCAACCATCCCGCCACTGCCGCCGGGAAACCGGCAGAACCCGAGAAGCCCGACGAACAGGCCATCGCCGCGGACGCCTGGTGCCGCAAGGCCGTCGAAAGCAGCGCCGCCGCACCCGTGGAAATGCTGGAGAAAAAAGATATCAACGCGTGTCTGGTGGCCATTCGACCGGTCATCCGTAAGGACTGCAGCCAGGGCGTGAAAAAGGAAATCATCCTGAAAATCATCATCGCGAAGGATGGCAGTGTGACCGGCGCCATCCCCACGGGTGACGCGGCGGACTCCACGGAGGCCCGGTGCATCGTCGACCGGGTGAAGGCGGTGACGTTCCCGGCCTTCACCGCAAAGGACACGCTCGTCATCGAAAAGTACCCCTTCGCGCTGGGCGAGTAGACCGGAGTCATTCATGAAAACCCGTTTTCTGTTTCTGCCGGCCCTTCCGGCACTGCTGATATCGGCCTGCAGCCCCGCCCTCTCGCTGCCACCGGCGAGCGAGGCGCTGGACAGCCGGCGCTGGTCCGACTGCGCCGCTACCGCCGCCGAGCGGGAAGGCCGCTCCCTCATCGACGACGCCACCATGGACCGGGATCGACTGCTCTGTGACGGAGTGGTTACTGCCGTGCGGGACGGACACGTGGACGACGGTCTCGACATGCTGTCCCACGCGGCCATCCTCGACGACGGGGATCATCGCGCCCATCTGCTCCGGGCCCGGATTCTGGAAGGCAACGGCCGCTTTGAGGAAGCCCTGTCCGCCTTCGAGCGGGCCCACGCGCGCAACGACAGGATTGACATTCCGTCCGAGGATCTGGCCCGACGGGTCCGGGAGCTCCACGGGGACGCGGCGGCCATCTATTTTGCAAAGCAGGCGGAGGTCCGGGGCCTGTGCGCCTTCGGCTGCCGGGCATTCCTCGCGGGACTTCTGCGGGATGCCGGCGACGTGGAAGAAGCCGAAACCCGGTTCAACGCCCTTCTTTCCGAAGATCGGTCACAACCGGCGCCGTTTGTCGGACTGGCGGCCATCCGCCATCGGACTGGCGAGTTCGACAAAGAGGCGGCGCTGTTGAAGGAAGCCTCCGGCAGCGACGGCTTTGCCTCCCTCCCGTCAGAGCAGCAGGCGGAAATCCACTTCAAGGAAGCCTTTGCCCGGGCGGCCGCACAGGACTGGCGGGGGGCAAGGGAAGCCGTGGAGCGGGCGCTGGCCATTCACGAGGAAAAGGAGTGGTGGCAGCTGTGCGGCGACATTTATCTGCAGCTGGAAGACCCGGCAGTGGCCACCGTCAAGTACGACCGCGCTCTGGCCCTGGACCCTGGACTTGTTTCCGCCCACGTGGGACAGGGCGATGCGCGGATGATGCTGGCACGGCCGGAAGAGGCCATGGCATCCTACAAGGCGGCCCTGGAACTCGCACCGGATGACGCGGTCGTCCGCCTGAAAATGGCCCGCGCTGCCCTGCGCTTCGGAGACCCGGACGCGGCCCGGCGGCTGCTCGGCGAAGCAGTGGAGTTGGCCGGAGACCGGCTGCCGGCGGAACTGCGCGACGAAATCACCCGCGCACTCCAACCCGATGATGCGCAGAAGAGCAGCGGACCCGCCGGCTCGAAATAGGCCTACTTACGGCGGCAGGCATCTCCCTGCGGGTCGGACTCGAAACAGAAGGATTCCCGATATCGGGTGGGCTGCGTCACAGGGGGAATGGTCAGGCTGTCGATGACCCGGGCAAAACAGTCGCGCACCTTTTTACCCAGCTGGTTTTCCGTAAACTCGACATGGGACACACTGCCGTCCGTTGCCACGTTGAACGAAAAGGCGATCCGCCCCCGGATGCCGGGTTCCTCCACCTGGGCCTCATTGTAGCAGATGGTGAAGGGCTCGATTTTTTCCATCACCGCCCCGCGGATGCGTTTCTGGTTGCTCTGCTCCTGCGCTTCGCCGTCCTTGCAGGCGCAGAGGAGAAAGGCGATCAACAGGATGAATGCGGATGTCTTCATGGGTTTCCTCACAGAAAATCACACTGGAAGCCCAGCCGGGCCGCGACCTTCGACTGGAGCTCGTCCGCGGTGAGGAAGAACGCCTCACCGGGTTCGGGAAACAGAAAAAGGGCCGTGGCCAGGTGGTGAATGGCGCATCCGCCGACGGCACCCGCCCGTTTTGCTTCCAGCGCAAAGGCAGACAGGGGCTGGTCGGGAAAGACGAACCGGACCGGGGACAGGAAGGACCGCACGGCACGCTCGCTGAGAACCACCGGCGCACCGCCGATGAATTCCGTTTCGAGCAAGGGGGAGCTGTACACGCGGTCGAAGGAACGCACGGCCCGGGCCATGAACGCACCGCCCGCCTCGTCAAAGGCCATGGCAATGGCCACTGAGGTGTCCAGATAGCCGACTTTCATGGCCGACCCCGCTCCTGAAGGAACTTCTTCAGGGCCCCGGCGGATTTCGACACGCTTTCAAACCAGTCCCCGGTAGGCGGCTCTCCCTGTACGACGCCCACCGTCTCCAGTCGCAGCAGGCGCTGGGCCAGGGTTTCCTTTTCCTCATCGAAGGGAACGATTTTTGCGATGGGACGGCCACGGCTCGTCACCACCACCGTCCGGTTTCTGGCCACCTTCCGGAGGACCTCGCTGAATTTTGCCTTCGCTTCATAGGTGGAATAGGTACTGCTGCTCATGGGGGCATTGTCGCCAATCTGGTCAGACTGGTCAAGTTATCCGCAGAAAGGCCGGAGAAATCAATGATTCCGGACAGTGACACACTGCCGTACCCAGGCCAGGTAGGGTTCGTGGCCGGCGGCTTCGTCGATGTCCAGGACAAGAACCTCGGGCACATCGTAGGGATGCATCGACAGGATGGCCTCCCGCAGGGCCACCGCCCGATCCCCGGTGGTCTTGGCGATGAGCAGCGACTCTTCCTCCTCACAGACGGCTTCGTTCCAGGTGTAGATACTGCGGACGGAAGGGACGACGTTCACGCAGGCGGCGAGACGCCGCTCTACCAGTGCCCGGGCGATATCCGCCGCCCGATGGACAGGGGTCGTACACAACACCAGTTGAACGGGAGCCATGGCCGGGTCGGTCATCAAATCAGATCGTCGATGACGAGGTAGTGTCCGTCGAGGAGCTTTTTCACGATGTCCACCACTTCCTTGTCGGACAGCCTGGACGCATCGATGATCTGCTGCAGCTTCATGTCCTGTTTGTTGAGGACGAGCTGCAGCACATCGAGCTCCACCGCCGACAGGGCCGACAGCCTGGCCTCCAGCGGTCGCGGCACCGCGAGATCCGCGTCAAAGGGCGGCATGTTCTTTTTGTTGCGCCGCAGCTCATCCAGCTGTCGCAGACCCTCCATCAGGATGTGTTCCGTGGGCATCTCGATCTGGGTGGGGAAGTTGTAGGGCTCCGGGCCCACGAGGTCGAAATCGCCGTCTTCCCAGGAGAGGATGCGGAACATGGCCTTCAGGGGATCCAGATCGGGCATGTCGCTGATGGAGGCGTAGATGATCCGCCCCGCATCCAGGTGGATTTTCGCAATGGTGAAGTTGTGGTTCAACACCAGCGTGCCGGTTTTCTTGCTGGTGCTGAAGAGCTGAATCAGATCCGGCAGCGGGACTTCGGCAATGGTGCCGCTCATGGATCGCGCGCCACTGTGCATGGTGGTCCGGCTCTGGTTGGACATGCCCGGCGGACGGGGCACCGGACTCTTTCCCAGGGAGGGCTTCATCGCGGTATTCACCGTGGGATGCACCGCTTCCACGGCCTGGGTCGCTTCCGACGCATCCACGATTTTCATGATGGACGTGCCCACCAGAATGCGGTCGCCCTTTACGGCCCTGGCGGTTGTGATTTTTTCACCGTTGACAAATGTGCCGTTGGTCGAACCGTTGTCGGTCACGGTGATTTCATCGCCATTGACCATCATCAACGTGTGGCGGCGCGAAACCATGTCTTCCATGAGCACAACATCCGCATCGGCGCTGCGACCGAGGACGGCTTCTTTGCCATCTTCGAGGATGTGCTCCTTGCCCTTGTACTTGCCTGAGATGAACCGCAGCGCCAGCTTGCTCATGGATACCTGAAAAACCTTCTAACCTGTCGGCATCGCAGATGTTCCCGCGATCCGAAGACCCGAAAACAATAGGGAACCGGGCCTCGGAAATCAAGTCCCTAAAACAGAATTGTCAATCGCTGCAGGTGTTCGCGGGTGCGGTCACGGGGCATCCCTGGCCGTGTACAGCTCGCGGATGCGGGGGGTCCCATCCGATTCGTCGAGCCGGTAGACCTTCGCGATGGTCGGCAGGCCGTCGCCCTGCTGTCCGGCCACCACGATCCAGTCGAAGGCCGCGGCAAAAACCGCCAGGGCCTCGGCGGGCAGAACCGAGATCCCCGATGCCAGCAAGCCCGCGCAGAACCCTTTTCCCGAAGCATCCAGATCGGGCAGCGGGATATCGGCAATGACCGCGGAGCGCCGGGCACAGGCATCGAGCAGCGCCGGCATTTCCGTCCAGGTGATGCCGCTGACCACCAGCCAGTCGGGACGGAGCTGCACCGCCCCGGAGATGAGGTCCTCGTGTCCCTTCCGCAGGCGCCGGTCCAGGGCGCTGCCGTCCAGTCCCACCCGGAGGGGACCGCCGACGCCCAGCAGGGGCGTGTCTTCCACCACGGCGACGAACGCATCGACGGGCAGGAGTCGGATCAGGTCGGCCAGCAGGGACATCCGCAGGGAGAAGCAGTTGCCCGCCACCGCCATTCGCCCACCGGCGGCGATCCCTTCCCGGATGGGCGACAGGGCTTCCTTGCGCAGGGCGGACGAAATCCCCGCCTTCTTGTCGAGGCGCTCGGAGATGAACCGGTGAATCCGCACCACCGCGGGATTCGCCAGGGGGGCCGTCTGGGCCACGACCAGGGCACCGGATTCCAGTCGGAACCGCGCGCAACCGGACAGGCCGTCCCACACCGCGCCGGGCAGTCCCGCCCCCAGGCACCGGATGGCCCGCACCAGATCCCGGGCGCTCTCGAACCGCTGGCTGGAGGCTCCCCAACCGGT
Source organism: Deltaproteobacteria bacterium (assembly GCA_029565915.1). Taxonomy (GTDB): domain Bacteria; phylum Myxococcota_A; class Polyangia; order JAAYKL01; family JAAYKL01; genus JAKQNG01. The sequence continues at coordinate 2,264 of JAKQNG010000331.1, read as the reverse complement.
CCCGGTGCGGATGTTGACGTCGTCGGGACCGATGATGAGGGCCTCCACCACGGTCCGATCGCGCAGGATGTCCGAGATGGGGCCCAGATCCACGATGGCGAGGAACGCATCCATCAACAGGCTGTGGGGATTCTCGTCCTCCTCAAGCCTGCCTTCGCGAAGGAGTTCGGAGAGCATGCCCCGCAGCACGCCCCGCACTTTCAGGGCGGACGCCTCGTCGAGGCGGCAGGGGAGATTGCGCCGGTCCACGCCGGAAACCTCCAGGGCGACGAAATCCACCAGCTGCTCCAGTCGTCCGGAAAGCGCGGGGGCCTGTCGGCGCGGCGCCGGAGACGATGAGCGGGAACGACCCTCAAAATGAAAATCCGATTTCACCTGCGGCAGGGCCGCCTCCTCCGTGGCACTGAGGGAGGTGAAACTCTCCGCAATGGCCGGATGGGGGGTCGGCCGCTCGGGGGGACGGGGCGGCGGCGGTGCGGAACGGCGCGTCTTCGGCCTCGGCACCGGCGGTGGCGGCGGCCGGCTGGGCAGGTTCGCGGCATCGGAGGGCTCGTCCACCTCACCGCTGTCCACGCCGGCATCCAGCATGATGATGAACTCCCCCACGTAGACCTTGTCCTTTGCGCCCACCAGCGTGGGGCCCGGAATCCGCCGGCCGTTCACATACGTGCCGTTGGTGCTGCCCACGTCCTCCACCGTAAACTTTCCATCGAGGAAGGTCACCCGGCAGTGGCGCTTGGACACGTTGCCCACGGCCAGCACGATATCATTTCCCGGTTCCCGCCCGATGATGGCCGCATCCTCCGCGATCTGCACCCGCTTCTTCTTTCCACCCTTTTCAATAATCACTACCGTGAACATGCAGACTCCTGTTTCTTCGCGTCGGCATCGAACCAGCTGAAGAACGTCTCCAGCGCAGCCCTGCGATCCACATCGAGATAATCGAAATTGATTCCCCGGTCGTTGATTTCCCAGAAATCGCGGGACCGGATGCCGCTCAGCTCCTCGTGGATGGACTGCAGCCTGGAGGGCAGTTCGTCCTTCATGTCGTTGAAGATGGTCCGGGCCGGTTCCTGTGCACCGCGGGTCAGAAAGAACGTGGCCAGCTTGATCTGCGCCTTGCGCACGCCCCGCAGGGAGGCCTCCATGCTGTGGCCCTCCTCGGCCTCCTTGTCCACTTCGAGGAGGATATCGAGGAGCTGCGGCAGGCAGGGCGCGTTCTGCACAAAGGCCATCTCATTCAACTCGCACAGGTCGTAGGCGGCGGTCTCCAGCACGAAGGCGATACCGCTCGCGAATCCGAGCTGGCCGTAATACTTGAACCGCCTGGCGATATCGACGGCCACGAGACCCTTGTGCCGGATCAGCGCGCCCTCGGCCAGCAACCGGTACTGGTTGAGCACATTGTAGGCGGTGCGGACATCTCTCGCGTTGATGGTGGCCCGCAGGAACGTGTTGAAGAACTTCACGCACAGGGCCACCACGGCTTCATCACCCGTGTCCAGGGCCTTCTCCGCGGTCTTGCGGGTGTGGATGGCCAGCAGGTAGTTGATGTCCCGCATCCGGTTGAGGGACTCGCCGTACAGCATCTGGAACTGCCGCAGGATTTTCATCTCCACCCAGTAACGATTGTCCTCGATGTCCTTGAGGATGTCGTTCTGCATGGAGACGAAATCGGGATTCTCCCGCACCATCGCATCAAGCGAAAACCAGTCGGGGCGCAGCCGGGGTTTCTCCTCCAGGTAGTCGGCGGCGAGACGCCCCAGGGCCGACACCGCATGCATGCACACCACCTTGTCCTTGCTTTCGATGGCGCCGCTGGCCACGTCCGCGAGCTGCTCGATGCCCCGGGTGGCCGAATGCTTCATCCGCTCCTGCGCCCCCCCCCGAACCGCCCCGGCGGACGGCGCCGAGGACCGACACGCCCATCCGGTCGATGATGTTGTGGGGGTTCACGAAATTGAAGACAAACGCGAAATACGGCAGCAGCAGCAGCAGGCACAGGCCCACGAACGACAGGGTGACAATGGTCGCGGCGGCGGGCACCGTGCCCTGGTATCCGGCGACAACGCTGACCCACAGGCACATCATGCCGGTGATGACAAAGAAGCCCAGGATGGCGATGTTCACCGCCGAAGTCATGAACAGCTCCGTGATGCGGGCCGTGTAGCGGTTGGACGCCAGCTCCACGATGATGGCGACCACCGTGATGGACACTCCGAGGACGCCGACAATCACTTCGGGCAGGCCCGTCAGCGCACCGG
>JAKQNG010000329.1 GCA_029565915.1 Deltaproteobacteria bacterium | reverse complement strand
ATGGTGGACGGCAAGACGGCCATAGTAGTATTCCAGCTCGTCCACCATCCGCGGAGGCACGTCATGACGTTCGGCCTCCTGCAGCAGCTGTGTCCGGGAAAGGCGTGCATTCAGATAGGGACCAATCAGCAGGATGGAAGGCGTGTCATCCGCAAGCTTCAGATACAGGTAGTTGCACAGATAGGGATCCACATGCTTGTACAGGGTGTTCCCGGCCGTGCGAACCGACAGGGACGAGAACAGGGTTTGGTACTCCGATTGCCGGCCGAGCAGCCTTCGAATGCCCAAATCCAGTGTGTCCGGAAGGGGTGTGCCCGGGAAAAGCCGTTGTGCCTGAATATGCATCTTTTCCAATATTCCGTCCAGAAAATGGAAAGCTGTCTGATGTTCCATGCCTCAACTCCCCCGGCATGATGGTCGGAAACGGGCCAGTTCCCGACACCGTTGCTTTACGTTGCCTGATCCCATTTTCCTATGGGAGCGTACGGAACACAAGAAAACGGAATAAAATACAGAAAAACAAGAAAATTGTCCTCTTGGCTCCATAGGCCTGATTGTGGGTGGCGCGCTGGGTGGAAGCCCTGAAGCAGCTGACCGTCGATGCCAACGGCAAGCATCCCGGCGAGGATGGCTTCAATGCCGTGGCCACCAAAACCTATGGCACGCTGACGCCGTCCTGCGCTGCATCTCGCCGGTCATCCGGCTGTGGAGCATCGGCAGTGGCGGAAGCCGGTTTGGAAACCCTTTGGGATGAGCGCGAGGGTTTTTATTACAACCGGCGGACGGATACCGGTGCATTCTCGAGGCGGATTTCGCCGTGCAATTTCTACGCGCTGTTCTCAGAAAAGATCACGGCAGATCGCGTCCACCGCATGGTGGACGGGCACTACTTCAATCCGGAGGAGTTTTACGGCGCTTGGATGATCCCGTCCATCGCGCGCAATGACGCGGCGTTCCAAGACCAGGATTACTGGCGGGGGCGCATCTGGGCGCCGCTGAACTTCCTGGTGTACATGGCGATGCTGGAGCATGATGTGCCGGATGCGCGCAAGGATTTGGCGGACAAGTCGGTGGCCCTGTACCGGGAGGGGGTTGCGTCCTCCAGTCTTTTGAACAGGCGCATGAAGTATTTGGCGTTGGAAAAGTCGCAGCACATGGAGACATCCTCAACAGTGATGGAGGAGGTGCTGAGCAGTTCCTTGGCTTTTTCATGCGCAGTCGGTTGACATGGGAAAAGATGGTTTCTCCGGTGGTCTGCTTGAATTTGTGTGACAGATACTGGGGATTGTAGCCGAAGGTTCTTGCGATTTCCTCGAGGGAGATGTCATCGGTGGCGTGGACACGGATCCATTCCCGGACATTGTACAGCTTGCCCAGTGCGATGCCCGGCGCGTCCTGCGTTCCGTCGCTTTTCTTGGACAATTGCATCAGCATGAGGCTGACGAAATGGTTGCAGGTGTTTTGCCTGTACACATCATCGATCAGGGACATGTCCATCAATTGGTGGAAGTATTGGCTGACCCGGCCATTGCAGGTGAGTGTGCCAAATTCGGGGATGGAAACCAGCGCTTGGCTGTCCGGGCCTACGACATGATTCTTGTTGTTTTGCGACATGTACAGATTGTCACTGCAGCCGAAGATGATGTCAAACGAATCGATTTTGCGTTTGACATGCTTGAAGGCATCATCTTGTGAGCCGACTTATTGCAGCACTCCCTTATTTTCATGCAACCACTTCCGAAACAAAAAAGAGAATGCCCACAACACAATGGTTGCAGGCATTCTTGCGTTTCTGGTGATCCATCGGAGACTCGAACTCCGGACACCCTGATTAAAAGTCAGGTGCTCTACCGACTGAGCTAATGGATCCCAAATGCTGTCCCGAAAGTCAGCCTACACATTGTAGCACCATTCAGGGATCGGCGCAACCTGAAATCTGATGCCACTCCAATGGTCCCGTCAAGACCTTTCCGTCCGTCAGTCGGCTTCTTGAGCGGAACAGCATTCGTCTCCCGGTTCAGTCCGGGCAGGATTTGGTGTATAGTGGGGACAACGGACAGCAATGACCGCGGCCGGAGGCGGTCGTGACGTGAAAAACAAGGGCGGGGGTGACGTCGGTGGACGCGCCTGCCGCAAGGTTCGAAACGGAGGCAACAATGAGTCAGGTTCAAACGCAGTCGGGAATCCCCATGAAAACACAACAACAGTTTCTCACCGTATCGGCGGGGAAAAGGCTGATCGCCAAAGCCGTGCTGGCCCTCCCGGAAATGGTGGCGGCGTGGGAGAACGGCACCATCGTGGT
>JAKQNG010000328.1 GCA_029565915.1 Deltaproteobacteria bacterium | reverse complement strand
TCTTTCTTTGGTCTATCTCGGCTGCGCGTTGCTATGCGACGGCTTCGAGATGACAGCGGAACAACATCGACAAAGCTTGGCCAATTTGAGGAAGGTAACGGAGGTCAACGATGGATAGATTCGTGGGGATCCATGAAGGTCTGACCCCATGCCGACCGACCCCATGCTGGCGGATCGCGTTTTACGGCAGGGCTGACAGGGCGTCATTTGCGAGGTCGCGCAGTTCCGGCTGGATGAGGGCGGCCATCTGATCGCGCAGGTCGACGGGCACGCCGAACCGGGCCTCTGCAATGGTGCCCACAATGGCGCCAAGGGTGTCCGAGTCCCCGTTTTCCACGGTGACCGCCCGCTTCACCGCGTCCGCAAATCCGGTGGCGCCATCGAGGCAGTAAAGGGCGAGGGGAAGGGTTTCCTGGCAGATGGCGTCGAAGTGGTCGTAGCCCGCGCTGCGCCCGTAGGAGATGCCCCACCTTTCCCGCAGCACGGTTTCCGGATCTGTTTCGCCGTGGGCGTACAGCCAGGCCATGCCGGCGGTCATGCGGGCGCCCTTGATTCCCTCGGGATGGTCGTGGGTCGCGGCAGAGGACGCGGCGGCAAGGGACAGGCACTGCTCGATGGTTGATGCGAAATGCACCACCGGGCCCACCCGCATGGCCGAGCCGTTGCCGAAGCTGCCGTAAGGTCGACGTTCATTGTCCTGCAGCCAGACGCGGAACATGCCGCCGTACCCGCCGATGGTGCAGGGAAACGCATTGCCGATCCGGTGGTAAAACGCGGCGAAATCCGCCGGGCCTGGTTCCCGTCCCTCCTCCCTTGCCGCGGCGCAGCACAGGGCAGTGGCGCAGGCGAGGATGGAGTCGTCCGTCAGGCCGATTTTTGTTTGCAGGAAGGGATGGGCTGCGGGGTCGGGCAGCAGGGGCAGGTCCGGCCGCTTGTTTTTTGAGAACTCCCGGAAGGAGCCCGCCATGTCGCCGATGAAGAGTCCAATCATGAAACAATGGTAGGGATATAAGGAAGAAAAGACAAAGAGGATAAACGGGTTGAATCGAAAAATCAGGGGGCCGGAGGAGGAGGCGCGCCACCACCGCCGCCACCGCCGCCACCGACCTTCGCTTTGACTTTCGGCTTCGGCGCTTCCGGGGCCGCCGGGGCAGGTGCCGGGGCGGGTGCCGGGGCGGGCGTGGTGCCCCATCCACCGCCGGCGGGGGCCGGGGCGGGCGCAGGCGCGGGAGCCGGTGCAGTGCCCCATCCACCGTCCGCGGGGGCCGGGGCGGGCGCAGGTGCCGGGGCGGGCGTGGTGCCCCATCCGCCGCCGGCGGGGGCCGGGGCGGGCGCAGGTGCCGGGGCGGGGGAAGCCCAGCTGTCCGCCGGTGCAGGGGCGCCCCAGGCGCCGGTGCCGTCCGCGCCCCAGGCGCCGTCCGCCGATGCTTCCTTCTTGGCCTTGCTGAAGCTGAAGTTCAGGCACAGGGCCGAATACACGGAAAACGCAAACATCTTCTGATCGCCGGTGAAATAAGTGTCGTCGCTGTCGACGCCCTGTCCCGGGCTGGCCTTGGAGAACTCGATGCCCAGGCCGATGACGTCCGCGCCCAGGCTGAAGCCATCCGCCACAAAGAACTCCGCGCCGAAGGCCGCCCGGATGTACAGGGGCGACGCGAGCTTGCCGATCATGTCCATTTCTCTGGCATAGGCAAAGGTGTCCCCATCTGTTGCGGGATCCATGGACGATTTGGCGAAGTACTTGCCGATGGTGAGGGACGCATAGGGCGAGGCCTTCATGTTTTCGGGGGGCGTGATGTGGAATTTCACGCCGACGCCGATGCCGAACTTCACGAACTTGTGCGTCGTTTCCAGACTGTCATCATCTGGATCATCTGGATCGTCGCCAAAGGCCCAGGGGTAGATGGTGTGCTTGTAAATGGCGAAGTCGAGGGGCAGAAACAGCACGATGCGCCGGTTGATGGAGAGCTGCAGGTCACCGCCGAACCGGGGGCCCTGGAAGTCGCTCATCCTTGACGCGGTGGTGGCCGCGCCGGGCGCCACCTGGTTGGAATAGTCGAGCACCGCGTTCTTGTAGTTGTCCCAGGAGAATTTCACGCCCGCGCCCATGGCGATGTCCGCTGCCCGGGACGGACTGGCGGCAAGCAGTATCCCGACGGCAAAAAGGAGCGTCGCAAAGCAGTTCTTTTTCATCATGTGTCCTTTCCATTGAAGCGCCGGGGCGGGGTTCCCCGGAGCGGCAGAAGATTATCAATCCACCCGGGGAATGACAGCAAATTTTTTCTGCAAAGAAAGTAACAGACGACGCCGGAAGGATCGCGGGAACGGGCTTCTTTCCCCGGGCGCTTCGTGCGACAATGGGGACCATGAGGTTCGTTGCCGCCATGCTGCTGCCCGCCGCTCTCCTGTGTATGCTGCCGCGCATCGCCGGGGCCGACGACTCCCGTCCGGAGCTGGTGTTCATGGTGTTTGCCGTCCGGGACCGGGACAGCATGCGGACCGTGCAGAATGTGCGCGAGCGGTTGTTCGACGTGCCCGTCGATGTGCGGGTCCGCTGGGTGGAAACCCCCACCGATCCCCTGGAGCGCGCGGCCATGGCCGATGAAGAACTCCGTTTGAGCGGCGCATCCCTGGTGTTCTACCTGGAAGAAGACAGCATTGCCCGGGCGTACTACCTGCTTCCCCGCGATGGACAACCCCGCCGGCTCGTGCGGCGTCTGGACGGCACCGGCGACCTCGGCACCGGCGACGCCATGGCCCTCATCACGCTGACCACCGTGGAGCTGCTCCTCGACACCGGCGAACTGACACCACCCCCACCGCCCCCACCTCGCCCCGCCGCGGTTGCGGCCCCGGAACCGGCCCGGTTCTTCGCCGACGCGGGGTATCGCTTCATCGCCGCCTCCGCCCGGCCGGACATTTCCCACGGCGGGTCCCTGCGACTGTCGCTGCGCTTCTTCAAACCCCTGCGGGCGTTCGTCGCCGCCGGCTTTGCAACGCCCCTCACCAGCAGCGAAGACGGCGTGCAGGTGAGCAGCGCGTATTACCCCGTCACCGTGGGGTTGGCCGCCATGGGAAAGAAGGGCCGCCTCTCCGCCGGAGGTGCGCTGGGCGCCGTATTTTCGGCCATCTACCGCACGCCCCGGGCCACGGCCGACTACGATGTCCGGGTGCCCTACACGGGATTTGAATTCGCCATCGAAGCCACCGCCGCCGTGGAGCTGGAGGTGGCCCCTCACGTGGCCCTCTTCGCGGGGCCGGTGCTGCAGGTGATTCCCGCCCGGGCCGTGTGCGTGGTGAAGGACGGGCCGGTGCTGTTTGACGAATATCGGCGGGTGCGGGTCGGATTTACAGCAGGAGTGCAATTCTTTGCATTTTAGTTCCACCGGTTCTGCTCTGTGGCAGCCCCGGAAAGGGTGATGATGGCGAATCTGCAGCAGCCGGTGACGGATCGAACCAGTGGCATGGGACGCGAGGCCCTGATGGACATGTGCGCCGCGGCCGCCGCCGGCGACCGGAATGCCCAGCGCCGGGTGGTGGAACAGGTGTTCGACACGGTGACCGCCACGGTTTCCTGGGGCCTCAACTGCCGCGTGTTCGCCGACGATGCAGTGCAGGATTCCCTCATGGAGGTGCTCGATTCCCTGCGGTATTTCCGCGGCGACTGCAGCCTGACCACCTGGGCGCGGAAAATCACCCTGCGGGGCATTGCACGGCGGGTGCGCAAACAGCGGCGGCGGGATGCCCTGATGATCTTCGCCCCCCAGCGGCCGCCGGTGGTGCCCGAAGGAGAGCGCTGCGCTTCGGAACGGGAGCTGCGCCTCCACCTGAACGCGCTGCTGTCCGCCCTGCCGCTCAAACAGCAGACGGCCCTGCGGCTGCGATATGTGCACGAGCACAGCATCAGGGAGATCTCACAAATCGTGGAAGCGCCCGAAGAAACCGTGCGCGACCGCATCAAGACGGGAAAACGACAGCTCCGCCGGATGCTCGAAGGCAGTCCGGCGATGGATCTGCTGGGTGAAGAAGGGAGTTCAATGTAAGTCATGCGGGAAGACAAAGAGCACAACCGGGATGACCGACTCGACCGTGCCCTGTCCCTGCTGGCGCAGGGCGGCGAAGAAGCGCTGCATCCGCCCGTGGACGACCTGACCCGTCGTCGGGTGGTGGATGCGGTGCTGTCAAAGCATGCACGAAAATCCGTCCGCGGTCGCACGCGGATGCTGCCCGTTGCCCTGGTGGCGGCGGCGGCGGGCATCGCAGCGGCGGCGGCCCTGCTGGTCGCCCTTCGGCCCCACGACAAACCGTCTCCCATCCGGCAGACCGTTGCGGCGGCGCCGTCGGACGACGGGATTGCCTTTGTGCCCCGCAGCAAGGTGGCCCTGCTGCACGGCGAAGTGCAGTGCGCAGCGGCGGACGTGGTCATCGGCGGCAGCGTGCCGCTGAATGCCTGGATTGAAACCGGTGAAGGACACAGCGCGTTTTCGCTGCCCACGGGCATCGCGGTGGGATTGTCAAAGGATACGTCCGTCCGGGTGAACTGGGATGGACGGCGCAGTTACAGCGTGGAGATGGCGGCGGGCATGGCCCTGTTTTCGGTGGATCCGAAGAAGATGCGGGACGGGTTTTCGGTGCAAACCCCCGAGGGCACCGTGCGGGTGAAAGGAACGCTGTTCACGGTGGACGTGACAGACGAGGGCACGGTGGCCGTGTATCTGCACCGCGGATCCGTAGTCCTGGAGACGCCCCGGGCGACCCCGATCACGCTGCCCCAGGGCCGGATGGCGCTGCTGGACGGCCGAACACCGCAGATCGCGGAGATGCCCGATTCGCCCGACGTACAGGGGCAGATGAGGCGGCTGGGCTGCATGGATGACGGCCGGATTTTCAGTGAATTCGATACGTCCATCTGCGATGTGGACACGGCGGTCGAGCCGCGAACGACGGAACGGCAGACCCCCGCGGCGACCGGATCGAAGAAGCGCACGGGAACACCCGACCCCCTGTGGACCGTCCGGGAGCTGCTCGCCGCTGCCAGGGACGCGCGACTGGAAGGACGCCATGCGGAGGCCGCCGTGGCGCTGCGGGAGCTCATCCGGACCTGGCCCGACAGCCCGGACGCAAGGACCGCCCTGGTCACCCTCGGCCAGCTGGAGCTGAAGAAACTCGGTCAGCCCGCCGACGCGCGCCGACACTTTACCCGCTACCTCGAAAAGCCCGGACACCTGTCCCAGGACGCTCTCCTCGGCCAGGCGGACGCCTGCCGCGCCCTGTCCGACGGAGACGGCGAACGCGCGGCCCTCCAGCGGATCATCCGGGATTTCCCCGGCAGTCCCGCGGAGCTGGCAGCCCGGCGAAGGCTGCAAGACGCTCGCGAATAATTCCCGGTTCGGGTATCATCGACCCGTGGCCACGCGATTCATTCCAATCTGTCTGTCGCTGCTGCTCTGGACACCCGGCTGCACGGTGGAGGAGTTCATCGGCGCAGCCCTGGACTCGGACGCAGACACGGACTCGGATGCAGACACGGACTCGGATGCGGACACGGACGCCGACGCCGACACGGACACCGGCACAGACACGGATTCCGGAGAGCTGCTGCGCATCGACTTCGTCGTGCCCGACGACGCGCAGGTCGCCTACCTGTGGGTGGATGCCTCCACCAACGACGTGGGGCTCCAGGGCGGATGGTACCCCTGGGCGGACCCGGGAAGCAGCATCACGGTACGCAACGAGGGAAACAACACCATCTGCGCAAGGGGCACGGTGGCGCCCTACACCCAGCAGGGCTGGACATTCGCGGGCCTCGGTTTCAACCTGTGCAACAACGGCCCTCTGCGGGAGCCCATCTACGAACCGAACCCTTTCGGCAGCTGTCCTCTGATCCCCGACCTGGCGGAGCGGTTTGTCGGCGTATCGTTCTCCATTTCGGGCTATCCCCTGCCGGGCATCCAGGCCCAGTTCAACAACCCCGCGAGCATCTATCCACCCTTCTGCGCGCTGGACCGGGCCGGCGCCTTTGAGTGCACCTTTGCGGGGGCGTCCATTCCCGAATGGGACACGGAGCCGCGGCACATCGAAGACGTCAACGCCATCCAGTTTCAGGTCATGTGGATGACGAATGTGGCCATCCCGTTTGATTTCTGCGTGAGCGGCGTTCAAATCCTCCTTGCGCCCTGACCCCGCCCCCGGTAGACACCCCGGTGGAGGAACAACCATGGAAAAACAGATTGCACGAATTCTGCTCGACCTGAACGCGGTGGCCCTGCGCCTCGATCCCCCTTTCACGTGGGCGTCCGGGCGACTGTCGCCCATCTACTGCGACAACCGGCTCATCATTTCCAGCCCGGCAGCACGGCGGACCGTGGCGGAGGCCTTTGTGGCGCTGATTGAAAAAACCGGCTGGAAACCGGACGTCATCGCGGGCACGGCCACGGCGGGCATTCCCCACGCGGCTTTCGTCGCCGACCGGATGAACCTGCCGATGATCTACGTGCGGGGCGCCGCCAAGGACCACGGAAAGGAAAACCTCATCGAGGGACGCCTGGAAAAAGGCCAGAAGGTGGTGCTCATCGAGGACCTGATTTCCACGGGAAAGAGCTCCATCGCCGCGGCGAAGGGCGTCATCGACGGGGGCGGCGACCTGCTGGGCATCGCAGCGATTTTCACCTACGGACTGCCCGTGGCACAGGCGCAGTTCGACGGGGCGGGCGTGGCCTGGCGATCCCTCACGGAGTTTCCCGCGCTGATGCACGTGGCAAAGGAGCGGGGCACCCTCACGACCGCGCAGATGGACATCATCTCCCGCTGGCAGGCGGATCCCGCCGCCTGGTCCGTGGAACGGGGCGGCGCCGGCTGAGGAACCTTCCTTTTTCACGGGTGATGCCCCGACGGCAGTGGCAACGGTCTGATGCAACAGGATTTTCAGAGATTGCTGTTCAGCGAAGCGGTCAGTTCGTCGAGGGGAATGGGCACCACTTCCGCCTGCCCGAGACCGCGCAGGAGCACAAAGTTCACCCGGTCGCTGTCCCTCTTCTTGTCACGTCGAATGGCGTCCATGGCCGCCGCCGGATCAAACGGCACCGACACGGGCAGGCCGAACCCTTCAATGACGCGCTGCACGCGGTCCGCCTCCTGCGCCGTCAGCATTCCCCGGCTTTTCGAAATCCGCGCCGCCGCCACCATGCCCGCCGCCACCGCGAACCCGTGGGGGATTTTCATCAGCTTTTCCAGCGCATGGGCCAGGGTGTGGCCGAAGTTCAGGTGTCGACGTTCGTTCTTTTCGAACACGTCCCGGTTCACCACGTCAACTTTCACCGCCGCCGCCGCACTGATGGCGGCACCCATGTCCAGTTGCTGCAGTGGATCACCGGCGGCAACGGCGTCTTCCAGTCGTTCGAACAGCGCGCGATCGGCGATGAGGCCCGACTTGATGACCTCCGCCAGGCCGTTCACCGTTTCGTCCCGCGGCAGCGTGGACAGCGTGGACGTATCGTTCAGCACAAACGACGGCTGGCGGATGATCCCCACCAGGTTCTTGTATCCGTCCAGGTTGACGCCGTTCTTGCCGCCGATGGCCGCGTCCACCTGGGCGAGGACCGTGGTGGCCACAAAGCCGAAGGAGATGCCCCGCAGAAAGGTGCACGCGACAAAGCCCGTCAGATCGGTCACCACGCCGCCGCCGATGCCGATGACGAGGGACGATCGATCCAGCTCCAGGGCCACCAGCCGGCGCAGCAGCTCACCGGCTTTTTCGAGGGACTTGCTGGCCTCTCCGGCGGGCACCACGATGGTGTCGAGGACCGCGGGAAATGTCGACCCGTGATGGCGCCACACGTTTTCGTCGGTGATGATGACCGCCCGGCGCCCGTCCATCATCGATGGCAACTGCGACAGGGATGTGTTGAGATGGATGGCGCTGTCGCCGCCCGCCCCGTGGATGTGAAGAATGGTCATGAACGCTGCTTCCTTGTTTACGCCTGTGAATGAATGGTTGCCTGTTTCATCTCTTTCACAAATGCAGCAAGGGTGTCCATCATTTTGGCACCGCCCCGCTCCACGATGCGCACCACCGCCGAACCGCTGATGGCGCCCGCGGCGCCCGCGGCAATGACAGACCGCACATGGTCGGGGGTGGAGATGCCGAACCCCATGACCGGCGGCGGCGCACCGTGGCGTTTCAGGGCGGACAGAATGCTTTTGAATTCCATGGACACCCGGTCGTCACTGCCGGTGACGCCTCTCCTCGTCACCACATACGTGTAACCGGACGTGGCGGCGGCAATGGCGCGCAGCGTGTCTTCGTCCACATCCGGGGGCGCGATGAACACCGGTTCAATGGCGGCCGCCCGGGCGGCGGCGATGTAGTCGTTTGCCTCGGCCACGGGCATGTCCGCGGACAGGACCGAATCCACGCCGGCGGACTGCGCCCGCAGAAAATACGCCGCCATGCCGCCGTGCATTACCGCATTGGTGTAGGTGAGCACGCCGATGGGCAGTGCAGGAAACCGTTTGCGGATGACGGCGATGGCGCCAAAGCACCGGTCCGGCGTGGCACCGGCCTGCAGTGCCCTTACCGCAGCGGCCTGAATGACCGGGCCGTCGGCCACCGGATCGGAAAACGGAATGCCCAGCTCCAGGGCATCGGCGCCCGCCGCCGCCAGGGTTTCCATAATCCGGATGCTCGTGTCCATGTCCGGATCGCCCACCACCACAAAGGGAATGAACGCGCCCCGGTGTTCTTGTGCGCACCTGTCAAACATATCGCTGTAGCGGCTCATGGGCGTGCCTCCCCTCTGGCGGCAAGGGCCTTTGCCACCGTGTCCAGATCCTTGTCTCCCCGGCCCGAGAGATTCACCACCAGAACCGTTTCCTTGTCCGCCCGACGGGCCATGTCCATGGCCACGGCCAGGGCGTGGGATGACTCCAGGGCGGGAATGATGCCTTCACCGGCGCACAGGGCCGTAAAGGCATCGAGGGCCATGTCGTCCGTGGCGCCCACGTACTGTGCGCGACCGGTCTTCATGAGGTGCACGTGTTCGGGTCCCACACCGGGGTAATCGAGCCCCGCCGAAATCGAATACGATTCAAGGACCTGCCCGTTCGCGTCCTGCAGGATGTTGGTCAGGGCCCCGTGAAGGACCCCCGGCGTGCCCTTCTGCAGGGTCAGGCCGTGTTCTTCCGTGTGGGCTCCCCGACCCGCGGGCTCCACGCCGATGAGGCGCACCGACGGATCGCCGAGAAACGGGTGGAATGCGCCGATGGCGTTGGAACCGCCGCCCACGCAGGCAAGGACCGCGTCCGGCAGGCGGCCCTCACGGGACAGCATCTGCTCGCGGATTTCTTCGCCGATGACCTTCTGGAAATCCCGCACCATCGTGGGAAACGGATGGGCGCCGGCGGCGGTGCCGAGCATGTAATGGGTGGTGCGGTAGCTGTCCGCCCAGTCCCGCAGGGCTTCGTTGATGGCGTCCTTCAGGGTGCGCGACCCCGCCGTCACGCTGACCACTTCGGCACCCAGCATCTTCATGCGGAAGACATTGGACTGCTGGCGGGCCACGTCCTTTTCACCCATGTAAATGCGGGTCGAAAACCCGAACAGCGCACCGACGATGGCCGTGGCGACGCCGTGCTGACCCGCTCCGGTCTCCGCGATCAGTCGCGTCTTTTTTGCCCGCCGGGCGAGCAGCGCCTGACCGAGCACCTGATTGGTCTTGTGGGCGCCTCCGTGCAGCAGGTCTTCCCGCTTCAGGTACAGCCTGGCCTTTGTGTCCGCACACAGGTTGCGGCACCGATAGAGGGGTGTGGGCCGGCCCGCGTAATTGACCAGCAGCTCCCGCAGCTCCGCCTGAAACGCGGGGTCATTGCGCGCCGCCAGAAAATGCGCCTCGAGCTCTTCGAGCACGCCGTAGAGAATCTGCGGCACATAGCAGCCGCCGAATCCGCCGAATCGTCCCTGTTCCTTCATGTGTGACTCCTGCCTGTTCCCCGCAGCGCGGCGAGAAACGCATTCAGTTGGTTTGTGTCCTTTTGACCCGGCGCAGACTCAATGCCGGAATTCACATCCAGCGCAAACGCACCAAGGTCATCTGCCCGGGCGCCGTTGCGGGCGTTCAACCCGCCTGCCAGCACCATTTCTTTCACGTTCGCGCGGTCCAGCAGGCCCCAGTCAAACGGTGCGCCGCTGCCTCCCGACCCGGCGTCGAGCAGCATGCGACAACCGTCAAATTCCGCAAGGGACGGCAGTGCGTCCCCAACGGCCACGGCCGTCCACACCTCCACGCCCTTCGCCAGCACCTGTTTCAACTCATAGAGATAGTCCCGGTTTTCCATGCCGTGGAGCTGCACCGCGTAAAGGCCGAGGTGGTTTGCCGTGTCCGCCACCACGGAGGGCGGCGCGTCGGCGAATACGCCCACAAAGCGCAGGGGCACATCGCGGCACACCTCCTGTGCGTCGCGGATATCCAGGTACCGGGGCGACTTTTTTGCAAAGATCAGCCCGCCGAACTGCACCCCCGCCGCCGCCGCTGCCAGAGCGTCGTCCCGCCGCGTCAGGCCGCAGACCTTCACCCGGCCGTACATCAGCTCACCACAGGCGGCCGTCAGGTTTTCCTGTTCCATGAGCGCGCTGCCCACCAGGAAGCCATCCACCAGGGGCCGCAGCCGGCGCACGTGATCGTGGTGGAGGATGCCCGATTCGCTGACCACCAGTCGATCCCGGGGCACAAGGGGAGCGAGTCGCTGTGTCACCGCCACGTCCACGCGCAAATCCGCGAAGCTGCGGTTGTTGATGCCGATGATGGGGGCATCGGTGTGCAGGGCGCGCCGCAGTTCGTTTTCGTCGTGGACTTCGACCAGGGCATCCATGTGAAGCTGCCGGGCCACCTGCAGGCATTCCGCCAGCGCTGCGTC
Organism: Deltaproteobacteria bacterium; assembly: GCA_029565915.1. GTDB lineage: Bacteria > Myxococcota_A > Polyangia > JAAYKL01 > JAAYKL01 > JAKQNG01. The sequence continues at coordinate 7,251 of JAKQNG010000328.1, read as the reverse complement.
GTCGAGGACGCTCATCATGAGCAGCACCGCATCCGCCCCCGCCAGCCGCGCTTCGACAATCTGGTACGGATCGACGATGAAGTCCTTGCACAGCACGGGGGCCGTCGTTTCGGCGCGCACGATGGACAGAAAATCGAGGCTTCCTTGAAAAAAGCGCTCGTCGGTCAGCACGGACACCGCGTCCGCAAAGGGCGCGTAGGCGCGGGCGATGGCCGCCGGATCGAAGTCTTTGCGGATGAGGCCTTTTGACGGTGAGGCCTTTTTGCATTCCAGGATGAAACCCGTGTGTCCCCGGCGCAGGACATCCGACAGCCGGCGATCCGACGGAGGTGCCTGATGGACGGCGAGGGGACGGACGGATCGACGCCGGGCCACTTCGCCCCGTTTGTGCGCGATGATTTCTTCAAGCATGGGAAAGCGCCACCAGTCGCGAAAGCCGTTCTGTGCAGGCGCCGCTGCGCAACACCGCGAAGGCCATTTCCATTCCTTCCTTCAGCGTGGCGGCCTTTCTGAATACCCGCGCCACGGCCCCCGCGTTCACCGCCACCGCCGCGTTCTGCGCATCGGTTCCCCGGCCGTCAAAAATGGCCAGCAGGATGTCCCGGTTTTCCTCGGGGCTGCCGCCCACCAATTGTGTCAGCGCGTATTCCTTCAACCCGAGATCCGCGGGGGTGATGTACAGCTCCTCCACGATGCCGTCCGCGTAGAAGGCGCCCACCGTGGGACCGTGGACGGCGATTTCGTCGAGCCCGCTGCCGTGCACCACCAGGGCGCTCTGGCAGCCCAGGTCCCGCAGCACGCCCGCGAGGACGCCGCACAGGGCGGGATCGTAGACGCCCATCACCTGGTGGGAGGGCGCTGCCGGATTCACCAGGGGACCCAGCACGTTCATGACGGTCCGGATGCCCAGGGCGCGCCGCACGGGCCCGGCATGGCGCAGTCCCGAATGGTACTGGGGCGCGAAAAAAAAGCAGATGTTCGCTTCGTCGAGGCAACGGCGGGCCGTTTCCGGGGAGGCATCGATGCGCACGCCCAAGGATTCCAGCACGTCCGCCGAACCGCATTTCGATGAGATGGAGCGGTTGCCGTGCTTGGCCATGGGAATCCCCAGCTCCGCGCAGACAAAGGCCGCGGCCGTGGACACGTTGATGGTGCCGGCGCCGTCGCCGCCGGTGCCGCAGGAGTCCGCGATGTGGCCGTCCGGCCGCGCAAAGGGCAGGGCCGCCGCACGCAGGGCCCGCGCCGCACCGGAGATCTCTTCGCGGGTTTCGCCTTTGGTGCGCAGGCCGATGAGCAGGGCGGCAATTTCCACGGGGTCCATGGCGCCTTCCACCATGCGGGTGAACACCTCCTGCGCCTGACCGGCGGTCAGATTCTGACGGTTCGCAATCGCTTCGATATATTGCTTCACAGTTGCACCTCCTTCGCCCAGCTCATGATGTTTTCAATCAGGCGGCCGCCCCGGGGCGTCAGCACGGATTCCGGATGGAACTGCACACCCCGCAGGGGCCTCGTGCGGTGTTCGATGGCCATGGCCATCCGTCCGAGGCGGGCGGTGACGGCAAACTGTGCGTCATCCACCTCGCAGATCAGCGAATGATATCGCCCGACGGTCAGGGTTTCCGGCAGGCCTTCGAACATGCCCCGGGGCACGACGGTGACCTCCGAGGCCTTGCCGTGAACAATTTCGCCGGCCCGCACCACACGGCCGCCGCAGGCCTCGGTCATCACCTGCTGACCCAGGCAGACCCCGAACATCGGCACATCGGGGCCGGCCTGCTGCACCAGCTCCACGCAGCACCCCGCATCCGCCGGAGCGCCGGGGCCGGGGGAGAGGACGATCAGCGATGGTCGGGGCAACGCATGGAAGATCTCCAGGGCCCGGGCAGCGCCGATGTCATTGCGCCACACGGTCACCTCGCAACCGCGCTTTTCAAACTCGTCCACCAGGTTGAAGACAAACGAGTCGAAATTGTCGATGAACAGCACATGGGGCGGTTTTTTATGGTTCATGGGGTTTCCTCCTTTGCAATGGCAATCGCGCGCAGCACGGCGCTGGCCTTGGCCCTTGTTTCGTGGGCCTCTGCCATGGGATCGGAATCGAAGACAACGCCGGCGCCGGCCCGCACCCGGGCAATGCCGTCCTTTACGATGGCGGCGCGGATGACAATGGCGGTGTCCATTTCGCCGTCCGAGGCCAGATAGCCCACGGCCCCGCCATAAGGACCGCGCTTGTCCACTTCGTTGCGCCGCAGGAGCTTGGCCGCCTCGATTTTCGGAGAGCCGACGAGGGTGCCCATGTTGGCGCAGGCGAGATAGGCGTGCAGGGCGTCCAGGTCGTCGCGGAGTTCGCCTTCCACGATGGACACGAGGTGCATCACGTGGGAATAGCGCTCCACCACGAGGAGGCTGGGTACAAACCGGGTGCCCGGCTTCGACACGCGGGCGATATCGTTGCGCGCGAGATCCACCAGCATCATGTGCTCGGCCAGCTCTTTTTCATTCAGTTTCAGCTCCGCTTCCAGCCGTCCGTCCAGATCCCGATCCAGTCGTCCGTCCGTTCCGTATCCCCGCCGCCGCGTGCCGGCGATGGGGCGGATGGAAGCCCGGCGCGGCGTGTCGTACACCTTGACGGCAGTCTCCGGCGACGACCCGAACAGGGCGAAATCCGGATGCCGCACAAAAAACAGGTAGGGGCTGGGATTCAGGCGCCGCAGCACGCCGTAAGCGGCCACCGGATCGGCACAGGGCATTTCAAAGGTCCTTGACGGCACGATCTGGAAAACGTCGCCACAGGCGATGTGCTCCTGCATGCGCAAGACGAAGTCGGCATAGGCCTCATCGCTGAGATTGACCGCCACATCGCTGCTGAGGGAAAATGCGTCCGCGCCCGGCAGTTCCCGTTCGACAGCGGGGAGAATCTGTTCCACCTGTGCCGCCAGTTCCTCAGCCCGGGCCAGATCGGCGCGGCAGGATTCGTCATAACTCGTGGCGTTGTAACCGTGGACGAGAATGCGGGCAATGCCGGACTCGTGGTCCACGACGACCGCTTCTTCGGGCAGGTAAAACACATAATCGGGAAAATCGAGGGAATCCGTCGCGGCCGGCGGCAGCGCTTCAAAGTGGTCCAGATGGTCGTAGGCAAACACGCCGCACAGGGAAATCCGCTTTTCCGGATCGTCGGTGCCCAGGTTCCAGCCGGTGGAGAGAATCCGCAGCACCTCCGACGGGTAAATGGCCCGGATGCGGGTCAGATCGTCGCCGGTAGGCCGGGTCGACGGAAAGACGAGGCGCGCTCCCCGGTCGGTTCGCGTGACCTGCGCGATGTCCGCGAAAAAGGGCTCCGCGGCTGCCAGAGCGCTGTCACCCTTGGGGGACAGGCAGGTGAGGGTTACCGTGGTTCCCCTCGCCTCCACCCGCAGGGCGCTGCGGAGAAACAGCATGCTCGCCACGTTGTTTCTGCCATTGCCGTCCTTTGATTCGAGCAGCACCGCATCCTTCACCTGCTGCGCCAGCGCGCGGAACAGTGTAAATGGGTCTGCGTGTACCGCACATCGTTTGAGGACCGTGTAGGCCTGCATGTCAAAACCTCCGTTTCCAGGCAAAAAAAAACCCACCGGGTTGCGGTGGGTCTCTTCAAATCCGTTTGTGAACAATGTTCAACGCATGCGGAACCCACCGCGGCTGTTTACGCTGCGCCAGTACCAGAATGTGTTGAACGCGACAAATGTCATGACCGCGCTTCTACGCCATTGCCGCGCCACGGTCAAGCCAAAGCAGTGAAGCCGCGATAATCGTTGACCATCTCCTGTCCCGCTGTTACCAAAACGCGCGAATCTGATCTTTTCCATCATTTTCCATGCACGAAAACAGGGGCGGCAATGGTGTCGCCCCGGGAAGCCGGTGAAATTCCGGCGCGGCCCCCGCCACTGTAACCGGGTACGACCGTCCTTAGCGCCACTGGAGCATCTCCGGGAAGGCTGGACCAGTAGGATGAACCGGAAGCCAGGAGACCTGTTTTCCGTGTGCCTCGGGATCCGCGGGCGGCTGGATCGACAACAGGTTCCCTCCTGATCTGACTGCCCCGCCATCCCACTTGAGGCGTTGTTGATTTCTGCCGGGAAGGGCGGAACAGAAGAGAGGGAACCGGTTTCGAGGTAACGTCATGAACAGGAAAACACTGCAATGGTTGATGTCGAGCGCACTGCTCTGCGCCGCACTGACCGCCTGCGACAAAGGCGATTCTGCGGACGGCGGCGATGCGCCGGGCCCCGTGGTCGGCGATTACACGGACGCCTGGGGCGGTACCCACACGGTCACCGCGGAATCCTGGGTGGCCGCCTTTCCCCCGGATACGGACGGCTTTGTTTACACGGCCACCTGCCTCATTTCGCAGATGAACGAGAACGAAGGCTTTCTGGTCTGTGAAAACGACGGCCAGTCCACCTGGTCCCGCTATGACTGGATGCGAACCGGCGACACACTGTACTACTGCCAGATCGAATTCGCCGCCGCCGAAGAAGACACTGCCGCCGCCAACGACAGCGCCGATCGCAGCGACGTCGAGGCCGGTTGCAGCGGTTACGCCTGGACCCTGCTCACCCCCGCCGACTGATCGTCCCGGAAAGACAATCGCAGAATCATCGGCGATCCATCAAACCGCCGGTTTCCTCCTTCACCAGAAATCCCCAATCATTCCGATAAGTCAACATCACTCCCAGCGATTCCGGAAGGTCCCGTATTCGAGAGGCGAAGGGAACGGCTCCGGCTTGCAAACTTGTTGATTTCACCCTGGCCGTAGTACTGCATCAGACTGAAGCTGAGGGGCTCAAACGAAAAGCCCTGCTCGCCATGGATTTCAAAGAAACAGGAGTTTCCGCTTTCTGTGAATGTGCGCGTTTCCTGCCGTTCATTGACCGCCGACCCGCTGGTCGTATCCTGTCTCACCCATGTGTCCATGCGTCCGTCGGCATCATAGGTGATCTCGATGGTGCCCTCTTCGTCCATGATTTCCACCAGACGTCCTTCTTCCCAGGAATAGGTTTTCCACGACCATTCTTCCCAGGTGTCGCCATTCAGTTCTTCCTGGCTCAGACCAACCAGAAATCCATCCGCGTCATAGGACCAATTGACACGCTCGCGATACGAATCCATCACCTTTTCTTCCAGAATCAGCCGGCCGGCGTTGTCGTAGGTGAAGTCGATGACATCGGAGGATTCGATGTTCCCGATCTGCTGCTGAAGCACGCCATTTTCGTACACCATATCGCAGGAGCTTCCGTTGTTCCACGATGTGGTCGCCTGTGTGGGGTAAGGGCTGTCATCCGTGTAGGTGTACGTCAACGTCGTGGCGCAGCTGTCGTCCGAATCCGTCTCCGGCGTGGCGTCACCGATGCACTGGACCAGTTCGGTCAGTCGGTGAGACGCATCGTAGCTGTACCAGATGGATGTGTTTGTCGTCCATTCCGTATCCGGGTCCACCGGCGCGTCATACACATGCCAGATGACAGGGTAGCCTGCATCATCGTAGGAAACCGTCTCTTTATAGAGAGGCACCCACGAACCGTTCTCCCACTGGCGGACTTCACTTCCGGCAGGAGCGTAGTCGAACTGGCAATTGCCCGCGTCCGTGTCGGCATCGCTGTCCGTATCCGTGTCGCTGTCCGTATCCGTGTCGCTGTCCGTATCCGTGTCGCTGTCCGTATCGCCGCCGTTGTCACCATTGGATTCACCTGTGCAACAAGCCAGAAAAAGACCGGATGCGATGACGAATGATCTCCACATAACTGTCCTCCATGAAGTGCGTTGGGAGTAACAGAGTACCACGCGGGACGAAAACGTTGTTGAACAAAAACAGACGGCCGTCCGCCGTGGTAGTCCTACGCTTCTCAGAAGATGCCCTTCGCCTTCCACCGCCACTTTCTTGACCGATCCGTATCACTTGGGATACATCAATCCCATGGAAACCGATATCACCGGCATTCCGCCATCCGATCCCCTTGGACTGAACGGCTTGAAAACGGTCATCGATCGCCTGCGGGAAGTGCTCTCCAATCCCCGGGAAACCGCCGGCGTCGAGCGGGTCCGTCCCCTCATCGGCCAGCTCGATCAGGCCTGCGCGAACACCATGGATCGATACGCGCTCCTCAAGGACCGGTACGCCCTGCTCAAGCGCTCCAATGCCGCCCTGTGCGACGAGCTCGTCTGGCTGCGGGATCAGCTCGACGACCTGTCGGGAGGCCCATGACCATGACCGACGATCGGCGGCGCCACCTGGATCGCGCCCACGGGGCGATTGCCGACATCATCCACTGCGAAGAGCAGCTCGACGCTATCTTCTTTTCGCGCCGGACCTTTTCCATTGCGCCACCGCCGGAGGGTTTCTTCCGTCCCGTCGACTACACGAAGCGCATTTACGACCAGGTGGAAGAGGCCAAGACGGCCTACCGCCAACAGGACCAGGCACCTTCCATCGATCCACCCGGGGATTTTGCCGCCATCCTCGGCCACCGGCTGCGGGACCGCCGCGAGCAGCTCTCCCTCACCCAGTCCGAACTGGCCGAAATCACGGGCATCCGGCGGCCGAACATCGCGCGCCTCGAAAAGGGGAGCACCCTTCCCAACCTGGCCACCCTCCTGCGCCTGGCCGCGGGCCTGCGGACATCCTTGCCGGAGCTGCTCCGATCAGACAATGTATCAAATATGAAACAGCCGGAATCCTGATTCTTATCAAACCGTTATGCTGTTGCCGGCGTTTTCACGTCATACGTGAAATCGTCCCCGACCACATCCAGGTGCACCTCATCGCCGGTGGCGATGGTTCCGGCGATCAGCTTCTCGGCCAGCGTATTCAGCACATGCTCCGCAATGGCCCGCTTCAGGGGTCGCGCGCCAAACGCCGCATCCGTTCCAATGTCCACCACCCGTCGCGCCGCCGCCTCCGACCAGGTGAATCCCAGGCCGCGACTCTGCAGGGTGGCCTTCAACTGCTCGAGCTGCAACCGGGCGATCTGCACCAGATGCGCGTCCGTCAGGCGATTGAACACAATGATGCCGTCAATCCGGTTTAAGAATTCCGGACGGAACACGCCCTTCAGAGCCGCCCGGATCTGCTCTTCAGTGGCTGCTGCATCTTCCGATTCAAGGATCTGTGCGCTGCCGATGTTGCTCGTCATGATGATGATGGTGTTGCGGAAATCCACCGTGCGCCCTTTTCCGTCGGTCAGCCGACCGTCGTCGAGCACCTGCAGC
>JAKQNG010000075.1 GCA_029565915.1 Deltaproteobacteria bacterium | reverse complement strand
CGTCCGCGCGATCCGACGCTCGCGCCTTGTCGTCCGGCGTCCGCAGCGAAACCCCTTCCTGGGGCATGGGCAGCCCGTCCGTGCCCGTCAGGTGCCCCAGCGCATCCCGCGCATTGTCAAAGGCGAGCTGGGCCGAAATGAGCGACTGCCGGGCCTGCTCCCTGTCCGTCCGCGCGCGGATCACATCGATGCGCATGCCCCGTCCGGCATCGAACCGCGCCTCTGCAATGCGCAGCTGCTCCTGCGCCGTGGCTTCCTGGGAATGGTAGAACCGGATGAGGTCCTTGGTGGACAGGGCCATGAAATAGGCCTGCGCCGTGGCCACCAGAATCTGCCGCCGCCCCTGTTCGATGCCGGCCTGCGCCGCGTCGACACCCTTCTTCGCGGCTGCCACGGTGGCCCAGCCCTGTGGATGGATGAGGGGCACGTGGAGCTGCACGGCCCCCGCCAGCTTGTCCTGCGGGTTGATGAGCAGCGGATCCCCCATGTCCGTTCCGGGGGGCAGCACAATGCCCAGGGTGTCGAGCAGGGGCGCGAAACTCTCCGCCAGATCGAGGGTGTCGCCGTGGTCCATGCGGGTGTATTCGAGCTTCGCCACCGCGGCCGGCAGGATCATGCCCAGTGCCTTCTTCACGCCGGCCCGTGCCTTTTCCACCGCCAGCTGCGCCGCCGCGAGATCCGGATTGTGCGAATCCGCCCGTTCGAGGGCCTCCGCCAGGGTCAGCACCTGTCCCGGCGAAAACGACGGGCCCGCCTCCTGCGCCGAAGCAACGGGGCAGGTCAGCAACGCGCACAACCCGAACAACCCCGTCGCGCGCCCGACAACCGTCAACATCAGGATACCTCCTTTGCGGTGGAGGGGCGGAACACGGACAGCAGCTTCTCCGCGACAGCGTCCACCAGCGTATAGATGACCGGCACGACGACCAGCGTGAGCAGCGTCGACGCAATGAGGCCGCCAATGACCGCAATGGCCATGGGCGATCGCGCCTCGGCGCCCCAGTCCCGGCTGATGGCCACGGGAATCATGCCGAACACCATGGCCAGGGTGGTCATGAGGATGGGCCGCAGTCGTGTGGGGCCCGCCTTGAGCAGGGCGTCCCGGCGGGTCATGCCGTCCCGGCGCCGCAGGGTGTTGGTGTAGTCCACCAGCAGAATGGCGTTCTTGGTGACGAGCCCCATGAGCATCAGCATGCCGATGAGGGAGATGACGCTCATCACGCCGCCCGCCGCCAGCACGGCGATGAGGGCACCGATGACCGACAGGGGAAGGGACATCATGATGACAATCGGATGGGACCAGCTCTCGAACTGGGCCGCGAGCACCAGATAGATGAGGATGATGGCGAGGATCATGGTGGTCTTGAACTCGGCCATGGATTTGCCCATCATCCTGGCTTCACCACCCCAGTCCGTGCGCACGCCGGCCGGGGCAATCTTCGCCGCGGTGGCATCCACGATGGCCTGCGCCTCGCTCAGAGACAGGTTTCCCGACAGGTTTCCGCTGACGACGACCTGCCGCTGCCGGGATTCCCGGTCGATCTGGGTAGGGCCGGTGGAGGGCTCCATCCGCGCCACGCTCTCGATGTCCACCAGATCCCGGGTGGTGGCCGAGCGCACCTTCAGCCCGCCGAACTGACCGCCGCTGCGGCGGAAGGGTTCGTCCAGCCGGACCCGCACGTTGATGTCATCTTCTCCCTGCCGCAGGGACGACGCATCCACGCCGCCCACCAGAGCGCTGACGGTCTGGCCCACCAGCACCGTGGGCACCCCGAGTCCCACCGCCCGTTCGTGGTCCACCACCAGCTGCATCTCCGGCTTGCCGCTCTCCTGGCTGAGGGAAAGATCCACAAAGCCCGGCATCCGCTCCAGCTCGGCGATGATGCGCCGGCCCGAGTCTTCGAGCACCCGCAGATCGTCCCCTCGCAGATTGTACTGGAGCTTCGCATCCAGTCCCATGCCGCCGCTGATGACACCGGGGGGCCGGACGGTGATCTGCGCGTCCCGCACGTCCGACAACAGGGACCGGGCCTGCTCCACCAGCTGGAGGTGGGTGGCGTCGGGACGGACGTTCTTGTCCGAGAGCTGCACGAACACCTCGGCCCGGTGCCGGGTCTGCTGGGCGTCGGCACCCACCTTGACAACGGTTCTCACCACGTGCTCGTCCAGGCCTTCGGCCACCCGGGCGGCAACAACGGCCGCGACCTGCTCGGTGCGGTCAAGGGCTGTGCCCGGCGGCATCTTCACGATGACCGAGAAATTGCCCTGATCGTAGGCCGGAATGAACTCGGTGTGAATGAACCGCGCCGTGTACAGGGTGGCGCCGAACGTGGAGAGGGCAATGAGGATGATCACCACCGGATGGCGCAGGGCGAACCCGATGATCCGCCGGTAGCCGCCGTCGATGGCGTCGAGGACCCTTTCGATGGTCCGGTAGAACGCATTGGTCTTGTGGGCGCCGAGCATTCGCGCGCTGAGCATGGGCGTGAGGGTGAAGGACACCAGCAGGGAAATCAGGACGGCGAACACCACCGTCAACCCGAACTCCTCGAGCATGATGCCGATGATGCCCCCCGACAGGGCCGCGGGCAGGAACACCGCCACAATGGACATCGTGGTGGCCAGCACCGCCAGGGCAATTTCCTTTGCACCGTCCAGGGCCGCCGCGCGGGGAGATTTCCCCTCTTCCAGATGGCGGTAAATGTTTTCGATCACCACGATGGCGTCGTCGATCAGCAGGCCGATGGACAGGGTGAGGGCCAGCAGGGTCAGGATGTTGAACGTGAACCCCATGATGTGGATGAACGTGAACGTCCCCACCACGGACACGGGCAGGGCCAGTGCCGCGATGAACGTGGAACGCAGGTTGCGCAGAAAAACAAAGACGATGAGCACGGCGAGGACGCCGCCGAAAATCATGTCAAACCAGACCGCGTGGAAGGAGGCTTCGGTAATTACCGTCTGATCGGCCACCACCCGCGTTTGATACCCTCCGGGAAGGGATGCGCTGATATCCGCGAGTCGCTCCTTCGCCAGCCGCGCCGCCTCTACCGAATTGGTTCCCGACTGCTTGCGGACCAGCAGGGTCACCGTCCGGCGACCGTCCGACAGGGCGCTGTTGTGCCGCTCCTCCACGCCTTCTTCCACGATGGCCACGTCCCGCACCCGGATCGTCCGGCCGCCGTCATCCGCGATGGGCAGGGCCGCAATGTCCTCCGCCGTCTCGATGCCGCCGTCCACCCGCACGGCCAGCTCGTCCCCACCGCCGTCGAACCGCCCGCCGGGAAACTCCAGATTGTTGGCCCGCAGGGCGCCCACCAGATCGGTCACCGCCAGACCCGCCGCATCCAGCTTCAGCGGATCGACCCGCACCTGCACTTCCCGCTGCGCACCTCCCACGATGTCCACGGACCCGATGCCCTGCACGGCCTGAAGGGGCTCCTGGATACGGTTCTTCGCCACGTCGGTCACCTCTTCAATGGGGCCCGGGCCCGACACGGCGATGGTGAGGATGGGCTCCGACTGGAGCTCCAGTTTTTCGACGGAGGGCGCCTCCGCTTCTGCGGGCAGCAGCGCCGCGGCCCGGCTCACCTTGTCGCGCACGTCCTGCACGGCCTGGTCCGCGTCCACCTCCATGTCGAACACGACGATGACCTGAGAAACGTTTTCGACGCTGATGGACTTCAACTGGTCGATGCCGGACAGTTCGGACAGGGCGTCCTCCAGCTTCCGCGTCACTTCCTTTTCAACGGTTTCGGGTCCCGCGCCCGGATAGATGGTGACGATGGTCGCCACCGGCGGCTCCACGCCGGGAAACATTTCGAGGCCGATGCGCGGAAACGACACCATGCCGAGGGCCACCAGGGCCAGCAGGATGGTGGAGATGAACACCGGTCGCCGGATGGACAGTTCGAACAGCGACATGTCAATCCGCCGGTCCTTCCACGACCACGGCCTGCCCGTCGTCAAGGCCCGCGGTCTCCGAGACGATGAGGCGATCGCCGGGGGCAAGGCCTTCATCGACGACGACCCGGGTTCCCGCCATGATCCCCGGAACGATGAACCGACGGCGGGCCACCCCGTCCTCTGCGACAAACGCGTACGAGCGGTTGTCCTCGTCCCGCCGGATGCGCGACACGGGGATGAGCACCGCGTCTCCGCGCTCGGGCAGTTCTATCCGCACGCGGGCAAAGGCACCGCCCTTGATGCGCCCCTCCCGATTGTCGATGCGGATCCTGGATTCGAACGTGCGGGCCCCCCGGGAAATGACATCGGACACGAACACAACCTCGCCGGTGACAGCCAACCCGGATGCATCCACCGTCACACGGGCCGTGTCGCCGACCTGAATCCGGCCGGCCGCGCCATCGGGAACGAACACCTGCACTTCCAGCGTGGACGAATCGGCAATGGACATGAGCATGGTCGGCGGCATGGCGGGCGCCTGCTCTCCCACCTCCTTGAGGATATCGGTCACCACCGCATCAAAGGGCGCGCGCAGCTCCGCATCCCGCAGGGCCTTCTTGGCCTGCTCCAGCGACACGGCGGCCATCTGCGCCTGGGCCGTCGCCCCTTCGTTCTTCGCCTTCAGGTCGTCGAGAGCGGCCGAGGGTGCCGCGCCATCCGCCAGCAGGCGGTTCACCCGGGCGATCTCCGTAGACAACTGGGACAACTGGGCATTTGCCCCGGCGAGGGCCGCCTCCGCCTGCTGGACCCCGAGCTTGAAACCGGTCCGGTCCAGCCGCAGCAGCACCTGATCCTTCTTCACCCGGTCTCCGCGCTGCACCAGAATTTCGCGGATGAGCCCCGGTACTCCCAGGGAGAGAATACTTTCCCGGGCCGGCAGTGCCTTGCCGGACAGCTCCAGCACTCCCGCGTGGGTTTCCCCTTTCAGCACTTCCACCTGCACCGGCACCGCGCCGGCCGGAGAAGTCGTTCCCCGATCCGCCGCCGCTTTCGACGGGGGACTCAACGGCACTCCGGCTGATGACGAGCGGTCACAGGCCATTGCCAGGGCGACAAGGCCGATCACGGACAGAATGGAAACACTTTGACGAAGAACGATCATGGACAACCTCCGGACGGGCCTCTCAAGCGAAATCCGTGCCGAATCATTCGAAACGAATTCCAGCGGAAAATCAACCGCTTCCAAACCGAAAACGCGAAATGTCGCGTATCCCCGGTTCGACATGCCGCCATTTCTGCGATATATCGCGAAACCGGAAAACAGGAGGCCTACCGTGGACATCGACGAAACCCGCATGCTGAGTGAAGTCACCCTGAAGATCACCGGCACCCTGGACATCGGCCGCGCCCTGATGGACACCCGAGACTACCTGTCGGCGTTCCTGCCTCTTGATGAAATTATCCTTGTCCGTTTCCGCGAGCCGGACAGGGAACTTCATCTCGTCATCCGGGTAACCCGGGACGGCGTCACAGACCGGCACAACCAGTACCTGTTTCTGCTGGATCGGGAAAACAGGGATAGCGGACAACTGAAAACAGATGGCGCAGCGGTCTTCCCGCGGTCCGCCATCGAATCGGCACTGAGTCCCGGAGATGTCCGGCGCCGCCTTGCAGAAATGGGACTCCCGCCGGGTGCCGACTTTCTCGTTCTCTTCGATCCGCCCCAGGGTGCCGGGTTTATTGCGGTCTCCTACCTGGCAGACGCGTACACCGCCGCCCATGTCTCTTTGTTTGAACGGCTGCGGGATCCCTTCTGCGCTGCTCTGTCCAACGCCGTCGCCTACACGGAAATCCGCCAGATGCGCGATCGACTGGCGGACGACAGTCGGCTGTTCAAGGAGGCAACTCTGTGCCTCACCGGCGAGCAGCACATCGGACGGGCCCTCGGCGCCGCCCTGTCCCTGCTGCAGCAGACCATTCCCGTCCACCAGATCGTCATCGTCACCGCGGCCGACCGCACGGCGGACCAGCGCATCCTGCTGCGGGTCACGGGCGACGGCACCGTGGAAGACGCCGATTCCCTTCTGTTTTCCGGCACAGATCAAAACTTTTCGGCCCACCGCGACCAGATCATCCTCAACCTGCCCGACACGTTCGTGACCGAAGTCAGCGAAGCCGATTTCCCCTACATGAGCGCCCGTGAAAAGGAAGAAAAGACCCGCCGGCTGGGCATCGAACCGCAGGACACGCTGATCATGATCGGCATCAAGTCGGCGCTGTCCGCCATCGTGTTTGCATGCCGGGCCAGAGACCCCCAGACGGCGGAGCGCTGCCGGCAGGTGCTGGGCATGTTGAAGGAGCCGTTTCTCATCGCCCTGTACAACGCCCTGCACTTCTTTGAGCTGGAGCGGAACAGGGAGCACCTGGAGGAGGACAACCGCGCCCTGCTGCGGGACATCCAGAAGGAAACCGGCGACCGGGTCATCGGCATGGACCTTGGACTGCGCCACGTCATGCAGCTGGCCGGCCAGGTGGCGCGCACGCCAAGCCCGGTATTGCTCACCGGCGAAACGGGCAGCGGCAAGGAAGTCATCGCCAACGCCATTCACCGCATGTCCGCCAGGGCGGCGGGCCCGTTCATCACCCTGAACTGCGGCGCGATTCCCGAATCCCTCATCGACAGCGAGCTCTTCGGCCACGAGAGGGGCGCTTTCACGGGGGCCAACGAGCGCAAGCGGGGCCGGTTCGAGCGGGCGGACGGCGGCACCCTGTTCCTCGACGAAGTGGGGGAACTTCCCCTGTCGGCCCAGGTGCGCCTGCTGCGGGTGCTGCAGGAGCGGGAATTCGAGCGGGTGGGCGGCAGTCAGGTCATCGCCTGTGACGTGCGGCTCATCGCGGCCACCAACCGGGATCTGCCGGCCATGGTTCGCGAAGGGCGCTTCCGGGAAGATCTCTGGTTTCGCCTGAATGTGTTTCCCATCGACATTCCGCCCCTGCGGGAGCGGCGGGAGGACATTCCGGCCCTGTGCTACCACTTCATCGAAACCAAATGCCGGCAGTTGAACCTGTCCATCCGGCCCACCCTGACCGCCGGGGCGCTGGATGCCCTGCGGGCCTACAATTGGCCGGGCAACGTCCGGGAGCTGCAGAACGCCATCGAGCGGGCCCTCATCCTCTCCAGGGGCGAGCCCCTGCAGTTTCCCCACCTGCGACCGGGCCGGACGCCGGCAACCCCGCCCGCAGGAGCCGGTGCCCGCGGCGAAACCGTGCCCACATATGACGAAATGGCCGCCCGCTATCTGAAGATGCTCCTCGAACGGACCGGCGGACGGATATCCGGCCCCCGGGGCGCTGCCGCACTGGCGGGCATGAATCCGAGCACCCTGCGCTCAAAGCTCAAAAAGCTGCACCTCACGCCGCCGGGCATGCATCCCCGGGAACGGATTCCCAAATGATTTCCGACTTCCCGACAGGGGTGCACTCCCGGGAAACCGCACTCCTCGACGTCTACGAAGACCTCCGGGTCGCTGCCGCCGGCGCACCACCGGGCACACGCTTCCACGCATCCGTCCCCTCCGGGACGCCCATTTCTGCCCTCGTCGACATGGCCGACGCCCTCCGCTGTCGCCTGCGGTTCTCCACCAGTCCCGATGACCGCACCCTGCAGATCTGTTTCGAACAATTGGGCAAAGAGGACAGCTTTCACGGGCAACAGGACAACGACCCCGAAAAATACGGCGCCGCGTCTGCCTTTGCGACCAGGGGCCGCCTGAACGATCCGGGATTCTTCACGGGCTTCATCGCTGCCCTGTCCCTGGTGCCGCCCGGTCCGAAGGCCCGCATCCTCGATCTGGGCATCAACACGGGGGACGAGTTCGCCCTCATCGAGCGGTTCTGCGGCAAAGGGGCGCCGGACATGACGATGACGGGCATCGACCGGAGCGCATCGGCGCTGGCCGTGGCCAAGGAGCGGTTTCCCGGACCGCGGTGTTCGTTCATTGCCCACGACATCAACCGGCTGCACGAAATCGACATCGGGACATTCGACCTCCTCATCTCCGTGGCCACCCTCCACAGCCCCGGCATCGACAGCAAACGCGTGTTCATGGACATCATGCAGACGAAAATGGCGCCGGGTGCCGCGGTGATCATCGGCTTTCCCAACTGCCGCTACGTGGACGGTGAACCCCTGTACGGCGCGCGTACGAGGAACCGGCGCGAACCGGACCTGTCGCTGGTCGTCAAAGACATCCACTTCGTGAAAAAATACCTGCAGCAGCACCGCTTCCGCGTGGTGATCACCGGCAAGAACTATCTGTTCGTGGTGGGCATCCCGTCCCCGCGGCCATCGCAACCGGAACAACGCTGACCTTCATACCTCCGGGGCACGGAAGCCTCAGAAACGGCTGACCAGGGTCAGACCGCCGCCCCGGGAGAGAAACAGCGGCGCGGGAACAAGGGTCACCCCTTTGCTTTTCACTGCATTCTTTCGCCGATCAAGCCGGATTGCGGCTGCGGTCAGATTGCCGACCCCCGCAAAGAAGCAGACCGCACCAACCACGGCAAGCACAGCGGCGGTTGAATAGTCAATATCTGCGAACACGGCGATCGGCAGCAATACGGCGCTGATACTCAGGGTGATGCTTCCGGCGATCAGATACCCGGTGGCGATCCGGTCCTTGGGCCCTTCCGGTTCGACAATGGTCTCGATGTCAGACTGAGTGGAATAACGACTGTAATCCGGGGTGGGTCGGGCGGAAGGATGGAAAACGGGATCCGGTGGATCCGTTATCACCACCGCTGTCGCAGGAGATGAAGAAACGGGCACATCGCCTTTCAAGGTCGTCACCTCACCGGCCTCGACCATCATGGACGCCAGCGCTTCCCGGGCGACCCCCGCGAATCCAATACCCTCCACGCCGATTCCCGTGATTTTACTGCTGAGAATACCCAGCACTTCGCCGTGATTGTTTACCAGAGGACCACCACTGTAACCGGCGTTAATGCCTGCATCCGTCTGAATAACCAGGCCGTTTTCGCCGCTCCGCACGCCGCTGACAATGCCTTTCGACACAGAAAATTTGAACTCTTCACTGAGCGGTGAACCGATGGCGAACACTTCTGTTCCCGGTTCGGGAAGCTTCTGACTGATGGGCAGGCAGGAACCCGCATACCCGTCCACTTTCAGAATCGCCGCATCCCTGCTGCGCTCCCATCGCACCACCCTGGCCGTCAACGACTTCCCTTCCGACGTCACAATCTGTATTGCCTCATTTCCATCCACCACGTGATATGCGGTCAGCAGCACACCATCCGGAGAAATGAAGAACCCGCTGCCGTGACCACCACCGGATTTCACAATGACGGAAGCAGCGATGGCGTTGTCCAGTTCAGCGGGCAGACTCGGATGGGCAGTACAGGGGCGATACCGTTCCAGTGCAAGGGATGCCGGACGGGAGTGGGTCAGCCGGCCCTTTTGCAGGCATTCCACAAATCGATACCTCGACAACAGCGATGCCAGAGAATCCGAAATCAGAATCTGCAGGCTTTTCGGAGACAGGGACACATTGAGCGCCAGCATCTTCGTCACTCGCGTTGTGGTCCGGTAAACCACCTCTTCCCGTTGCGTATCAAACAGCTCCCAGTCGATATTCACGGAGCAACTGCTCTTGTACAACTGGTGGCACCCCATCTGCGTAATCGTTCCGCCGAGCAGCATCCGGGCCCTGGCCGAACGGTCCACACCGAAGAGGATGTTTTCCGCGCCGAGGACGTTATACCCGTAGCGCCGGAGTTCATCGATAATCCAGACAACCAGGTCCTCGGGGGCCACGGAGATGCGGAAATCGGATTTCTGAATAAGGCGGCTGAACGTCAGGGTCTCCATGTCCTGGGGGTTCACGCGAATGGGCGACGTTGACTTGAAGGTGGATTCCGGCACCGCTTCCTGTGCATGGGCGGTCGCGGCAATGGACAGCAGGCAGAGCATCACCGGAAGCAGAGGGCGTCCAAACGGCAGCAATGAGGGGATTGTCATGATGAGAACTCCATTGGATTTTTTTCGGGAAGGACCTTTCCATGTGAGAAAGAGGAGCCCGCTATTTGTAGTCGTCGTAATAGTAATAGCCGTAATCGTCGTAGTAATCGTACCCTGAGTCGCACTCATTCATCATGTCTTCCGCCTGGGATTCGCAGTCATCTGCATTGCAGTTCGACCTGTCGAGGCAGCGCATGGCATCCCGGAACGCAGAGGCGCAGGAGGCGGATTCCTCTTCAACTTCATCAGCACATTCCGAGGCATCAAAATTGAAGTCGTAGTAGCTGCCATACCAGTCGTAAATGCACTGCCCATAGGTTTCGCAGGCGTCCCGGGTGGACACGCTGTCATCATCGTCATCCTTTTTGCAGGAGACCGTCAGCACCGCACAGGAAACCAGTATCACCATCACAAAAAATTGATTCCGATTCATGGAAGACTCCTTTCCACTTCAAATGGGTTGTATTGCGTATGCCGTCAGATTATCGCAGGCACATTGAATTGTCAGCACCAATCCTGGCACACCAATCATGCGCGCAGCACTCACGCCCGGGTTTCAGCGCCCCCGGAAATGATGACTATTCCCCAATCACCTTCAGCATGACGACGCCGTGGGAAGGAACGCTGGCTGTGTAGCCGTCACTGATGGTCCCCAGATCCGTTCCCGCCCAGAGATCCCGGACCTGCGCGCCGGCCCCGCTCAAGCCGATGTCATCCCATGTAACAGAGATGTCCGCCGCCGCTTCCGTACGGTTGAAAAAAATCACCGCAAAGGTGTCTGTCCCTTCCAGCGTTTTTACCCAGACCTCCAGTTCAATGCTGTCGCTGATGGGAACCCCTTGCACGCCCATGGGGTCCTGATTTACGGCAATCACCTCCGCGTTGGTCAGAATCGATGCGATGTCGTCACTCATGGTCCGCAGATCGTTGCCGGCGATGAGCGGCGCCGCCATCAACGCCCACAGGCTGAAATGGGACCGGTATTCCTCGATGGTCATGGCGGGAATCCCGTCCTCCACCACGCCCACCTCCAGCATGTCCGGATCGTTCCATCCGTTGGGCCCCGCATGGGGCGCCAGTCCGGGAGGCGCAAATGCACCACTTTCGAAATCGTCTGCTGCATAAACGCCGTATCGCGTCGTGTCACCGCCGTTCATGTTCAGCAGAGAAATGACACTGTGCTTGTTGGTGTTCCAGTGGGCCTTGATGTCGGTCGTGGTCCGCCACAGGTGTCCGATTTCCGGCATCCAGTCGTGGAACCACCAGGCGCACAGGCTGTACACGACGGGTCGCCCGCTCTGTCGCAGGGCTTCGCCCATGATGGCAAAGTCCTCTTCCATTTCGGCACCGTCCTCCCGGCCGGAGGGCACCGCGCAGTTGTCGTACTTCAGGTAGTCGATGCCCCAGTCCGCAAAGGTCTGCGCATCTTCAATTTCGTGCTCGAAGGAACCGGGATATCCCGCGCAGGTTTCTTTGCCCCGATCGGAATATATCCCCAGCTTCAGGCCCAGATCGTGCACATAGTCGGCCAGTGCCGCCATGCCGCCGGGAAAGCGCACCGGGTCGGGCATCAGTCTGTCCTCTCCGTCCCGCTCCGGCGCGTGCCAGCAGTCGTCGATGATCACGTATTCGTACCCCACCGCGGCCATGCCGCTTGACACCATTGCGTCCGCGGTGGCTTTGATGAGGTCTTCGTCGATGTCGCAGGCAAACGAGTTCCAGCTGTTCCAGCCCATGGGTGGCGTGGGGGCGATAGCCTCTTTGTTTGTGTAACTCTCGAACACATTGCGCGGACCGCTGCGATCCACCTCGGAATCCGGCTCCCAGTCGCAGCGGTTGCAGGAGAGCAGGCAGTATCCCTCCATCCAGGCCTCATCGCACTTTCCCCAGGCTGCCTGCTGAGCGCAGGTATAGCCATCATCGTAGGGATACACATCCACGCAGGGTTCTCCGGTTTCTGTTTCGCTGTCGACAGTGGTTCCGCTGTCGATTTCATCCGTGTCATCGCCGGTGGCGCTGTCGGTATCGTCTGACATCGTGTCCGCCGGAGTATCGCTGTCGTCATCGACGGACCCGCCGCCGTCGGACGTACATCCCCAGACAACGACCGGCATCATCCCGACCAACCATCCGATACGTAAAAACAGATCGATTTCTACTTTCATGCCTCATCTCCCGGGTCAGTAGCTTAAACGTTTAACCCTCTGCAGAATACAGGTTTTCACGAGATTATGCACAGAAATTCGTTCACCGATCCGGATGCCAGTAGAAGGTAAAGATGCCCGAGACATCCCCGAAGGGAGCGTATCCGTCTTCGCTGATGGCCAGCCGCGCGGCCAGCTCCCACGAAACCGCCCCCGTATGCAGGCGCACCGCCGGCGAGAGCCCCCAGGCGCCGAAGGGTTCCATCTGATAGCGCTCCCGTGACGCGAGCAGCGCGTCCACCTGCAACACAATGTCCACCCGCTGCGCGATATCCGCCGTCAGCCAGGTGTGCATGGACCAGTAGGCCTGGGTGCGGCCGTCCACCACCGGCGCGATGAGCAGGGCCTGATGGGTGTGGAGGCCGAAGACCCACAGGGTGGCCGAGGCGGACACGCCGGGTTCGATGGTGAGATAGGGCCCGTCGAACACCGTGCCGTCCACCACCGCGCGCACCGGCATGTGCTGTTCTTCGCGGAGTCGGGAGGTGTCGGTGGGCAGGCCGAGGTAGAAGAAGGGCGATAGGGTCAGCTCGAAGGCCCTGTCGCCAACGGGACGCGCCAGCTCCAGCAGGCGGGCGGTCACTCCGAGGCGCAGGTTACCCAGATCCGCGAAGGTGGACTTCTCTTCGACAACCGGTGGCACGCGGGTGTGGATGGTGTTGGTCTGAAAGGCGACGAACTCACCGCCGAGGCACAGCAGGGGAAGACCCGACGGCTGCCAGCGTCCACCCACCAGCAGGGCCGACGACAAAGAGCGATACACCGCCCTGCCGCGCACCTGTTCCCCGAAACGGAAGCCACCGGAGACCAGCAGGGACGTGGAAGGCACCGGATCCCGCGCCGTTGACAACACCGTCCCCGCCTGCCCCACCACGGGAGACACATGGTGCGCATACGCGGCTTCCCCGTCCGGCGCAATGAGGGACGATCGGGCCGCGCGGCCGTGCCCCGGCAGCAGGAAAACGACAAGAACAGTCAGAAGAGCAGCGCGGTTCATTGTCCGGGCCCTCGTCCGTTGCGCAGGTAGTTGCCCCGTCCCGTGGGCCAGGGACCGCAATACAGGTCAGGGTCGGCGCCGTCCGGCGTGCAGTTGCACGAGGAATCGGGAACCTCAAAGATGTCGAGGCCGTGGTCAATGGTGAGCACGAGGATTTCGAGGGTGCCGTCGCCGTCCAGATCGGCCACCGTGGGTGTGGCGCAGGCGCCGACGCCGTTGCCACTGTCGGGATTCTGGCCGGGCAGCGGGATGTCGTGCTTCCGGTTGCCGTTGGAGGCCAGGATGACCAGCCGTCCCCAGCTGCCGCCGGGTTCACCATAGGTGGTGAAGATGACTTCTGGACGGCCGTCGCCGCTCAGATCGACAATGGCGGCCTCGGATGCGTAGACGAGGGGATGTCCCTGCGTGTAATCGTAGCGCCACAGCAGCTCTGCATCCGGCGAAAATGCATACATGTGCCCGTCCGCCGCCGGCGTGACGATTTCCAGCCGTGCATCGCCGTCCAGGTTGACGAGGGCGGGCGACGGCACCACCGACGGCGGATACCAGTCGTCGTTGAACAGGGGTTCCTCCGTGAGGGGAAGCACCTCCCAGCCCGGCAGCCGGCGGGCGGCGCGATGATCCTCCGCCGCGTAGTCGCCTTCCAGCACCATCACCGCGTGGTGATAGGTATGATAGGGCGTGTCCATCTCAATGTTCGGCACGCCCACGATTTCGTTGCGGCCGTCGTTGTCGATGTCACCCACGGAGGGCGGCGAATTGGTCCACTGCAGCCACATGGTCCAGTCCGGGTGGGGCCATTCGCCCGTGTGGTTGTGGTAGTGGTCTTCTTCCACCTGCGGATCGAGCCAGCGGATGAACTGTCCGTAACTCATGGGTTCCCCTTCGCAGGAATCGCCGCGCCGGAAGAAATAGGACGGATCCGCCAGCACGGTCGTGCCGTCCGGGTTGAACACCTGGATGTGGTGGTTGTCATAGGTGACGAGGATTTCCACGTCGGCGTCGTCGTCCACGTTGCCCGTGCCCACGTTGAGGCCGTAGGAACCGTAGCCGCTGTGGCCGTAGCAGTTGGCATCCTCGCCTCCTTCGAGATCGCGTCCAACGCCCGTGCGGGTATCGTAGCGGGGCCACCCTGCGCGGATGGTGCCGTCATGCTCGAAAACAAACACGTGGGGATTGGTGCTCTCATAGCCCGGGGGCTGTTCGCTGCGGGTGTCGGAGACCACTACCTCCAGATCGCCGTCACCGTCCAGATCATCGGCAGCCAGGCTGCGCACTTCGAAGCAGCTGTCTTCAATGCACGTGGTGGCGCCTTCCCAGCCGGATTTCAGCACAAAGCCGTCCCGCCATTCAAACGCCTTCACCGCGCCGCTGCCCGCCGCGATGACCACTTCCATGACACCGTCCCCTTCGAGGTCGGCGGTGACGGCCGGCGCATACACGCGACCGTCGTAGATGCCTTCGCGCTCAATCCGGTGAAGCAGTTCGCCCTCCGCGCTCCAGACAAACACGTCATAGAAGGGCGCCACGATTTCCCTGGTGCCGTCGCCGTCCAGATCCACCACGGAAGGGGATGAAAACCAGCCGGTTTCCCCCTGCAGGTTGCGGACAAACACGGGCGCGGTCACGTCCCTGTCGCCGCCGTCCGCCGCGCAGGTAGTGCTGTAGGACGGATTCTTGTCCTTTGAACAACCGCCCGATGCCGCAGCAATAATCAAGACTCCGGTGAAACACATGCACAGATATTTCATGAGATGCTCTCCTGCCATTCGTTCCGATTGCCCATGAGAATACGCGGCGGACGCTTTTTGCTAAACAATTTGTGTATAATCTGTTTAGATCCCGCCACTGCACGGAGAAAACCCCCATGGCCTCACGCGACGACATTGTTTCCTTTCTGGACGACTTCCTCAAGATCAACGACATCAGCGACAAATCCATCAATGGATTGCAGGTGCAGGGCACCGACCGGATTACCCGCATCGGCCTCGCGACAGACGCGGCCCTCGCCACTTACAGGAAAGCCGTGGACGCGGGCTGCCAGATGCTCGTCGTGCACCACGGGCTCATCTGGGATGGCATCCGTTCCGTCACCGGACGCAACTTCGACCACCTGAAATTCCTCATCGGCAACGGGCTCAACCTCTACGCCGCCCACCTGCCCCTCGACCTGCACGCGGAGGTGGGCAACAACGCAGTGCTGGCCGGCATGGCGGGCCTGTCAAAAATCAAACCGTTCGGCGACTACTACGGCATCACCATCGGTTACAGCGGCACCCTGAAAACCCCTGCCACCGTGGCAGAACTCGAAGCCGTCTATGCCCGCCAACTGGACTGCACGCCGCGCACCCTGGCGTTCGGCCCGGAAAAAATCAGCACGGTAGCCATCATTTCCGGGGGCGGGACCGGACTGCTGGAAGAAGCGATTACCCGGAAGATGGACTGCCTCGTCACCGGTGAAGGCACCCACGAAAAATTTCACCAGGCCGCGGAAGGCCGGATTCACCTCATGTATCTGGGCCATTACAAATCAGAGACCGTCGGCGTGAAAGCCCTGGGTGAGGTGCTGAAGCAGCGCTGGAGCGATCTCGACACCGTCTTCATCGACGAACCCACGGGATTCTGAGCCATCTGAACTATTCAGAGGATGAACGGAATGACGGCCCGTCGCTCTTTCGGGTAGTCGGGAAACGTCTCCCTGTACCAGCGGTGATTCGCCAGGGCCCGGGGAAAGAGGTTCGCCGCAGTGAACACGGCAAAGGAGAGACCTGCCAGGCTCCAGGTGGCCAGCGCAAAGCCGAGCCACTGGACGAATTCGCCGAAGTAGGACGGCATGGTGACAAATCGATAGAAGCCACCACGGGGTACCTTGTAGCCGGTTTCGCCGGGCGAACGAAGATTCATGATGATTCGATCGCTCTGCCGGTTGATGAACATGCCCGCGAAAAAGAGCACCGTGCCCGCGATAAACGGCGCGCTCAGCAGCCATTCCGTCGACCGCTGCGGCCCCAGGTGAAACAGCCATGCACCGTTCAGAAAACCATTCCAGATATTGAACACCACTGCCATGAGGGGCACGAGGAGCGGCATGGGTCGCGGATGTTTGAGCCGCAGGGGAAACACGTACGTGCGGTACAGATAGTGACTCTGCCAGAGCATCAGGAACACGGTTTCCACAATTCCCTGCCGACCCGTTGCAAACAACACAGCGATGGTCACCACCGCCGGCGTTTCCATGATCATCCAACCGGCACGGGCATTGATGGGCGGTCCCCATCCACCGCGCAGATATCGCCCGTAGGGCGCATTGACAAACAGCAGCGTCACCGCGATGGCCACCGCAATGGCAAACATGCCGATAAGGGCCGGTTCGAATAACTGTTGCAAGAAAATCACCTCACCTGAAAAATGGCCCGTGCAACATACGTCCGGTTCGCTTTGTTGGGAACCGCTGATGAAAGAAAACACCATGTTCAAATCAGCCATTCGCAGAACCGCCCTGCTGCTCCTTTTCGCCGTTGCGGGCATCGGGGCCGCTCCCGCATCCTGCGCGGGACAGAGCAGTGCCGGTCCGGCACCTGCGCCGCCGTCGAAAGCCCGGACGGCCACCCCGCAGACCGCCACCTCAACCGCCGATGAACCCGGCCCCACCAATGTCATCCTCATGATCGGCGACGGCATGGGGCTGGCGCAAATCCACGCGGGGGCCGCCATCCGCCGGGGGCAGATGGCCATGTTCCACTACGACCACATGGGGCTCGTGGAAACCCGCTCCGCCTCCCACTACGTCACGGACTCCGCCGCCGCGGGTACGGCCATGGCCACGGGCGTATCCACCACCAACGGCTTTGTCGGTCTCGACCCGGAGCAGAAGCCCCATCCGTCCATCCTGTCGCTGGCAAAGGCAGCGGGCATGGCCACAGGCATCGTCGTCTCCACGTCGGCCGTGGACGCCACCCCGGCGGCGTTCTTCGCCCACCATCCCGATCGCTGGGACGGGGAGGCCATCGCGCTGGACTTCGTCGACGCACCGCCAGACGTGTTCATCGGTGGAGGCCGCCGGTATTTCAATGCGCGCAGTGACGGGCGCAATCTTCTCGACAACCTGAAACGGGCCGGATACGCAATTGCCGCCAGTCGGGAAGAACTGGAAAATGAATCCTCTGATCGCCTTGCGGCATTCCTGTTTGACGACAAGCCGCCGCCCGTGTCGAACGGTCGTGGTGACTTTCTCCCCGCTGCAGTGACAAAGGCCATCGCCCTCCTCAGCGGAGAACCGGATGGCTTTTTTCTGATGGTGGAAGGCGCCCAGATCGATTCGGGCGGGCACGCGCGGGATCTGACGTATCAGTCCACCGAAACCGCAGACTTCGACGACGCGGTGGCAGTGGCTCTCGCCTTTTCATCAAAACGGACAGACACGCTGGTCATCGTCACCGCCGATCACGAAACCGGGGGACTGACCATCACGAACGGAAATCCGCAGGCAGGCACCGTGGAAGGCGCGTACGGGCTGGACAACCACAGCGGGATCATGGTGCCGATCTTCGCGTCGGGCAACAGCGCCGGTCTGTTTTCGGGCGTTTATCGCAACACCGACATCTTTGAAAAAATAAGGGTCGCGCGAAAACTCTGAAAAAAGAATCCTCCGGGGTGCCGTTAAAAGCGGTGGCCCGCCGACACTGCAAGTGGGCTTCATATCACCGCTTCAGGCTTCCGTGCACACGGCTTGCTCACCACGGTGAGGGATGAATCCCGGTTTCCTGGTACAGCAGGGTCACAATCGCAGCGTCACGTACATCCCAGAGGATCGATGTCAATTCTGAGCGCCTCTGCGGATTTCTGCAAGCCGAACTTTCATCGCCACGGATACTTGTTGTTTTCCAAAGGGAATTTCCATAAATGAAACGGTCATGTCGACCCTCGCCTTCACCCTGCAGAAAAAAAACGTCGAAGTCGCCGCCGCCGCTGTTGCGGCCGCGTTTCTCGGTCTCTCCCTCTATCCCGCGGAGCAGGGTTTCCTTCCCGGTTCGGAAACGCAGACGCTCCTCCTGCGCGCAATGATGGGGCTGGCGTTTATCTTTCTGCTCCATCGTCGGTTCACCCTCCGGGAAGATGATTTCACCGATGCCGGCGGCAGCGGCAGTCCCCTGCGCCGAAGGCGGATGCTGGTTCTCTGGTCGGCACTCACCATCTTCCTGGCCATTCCCCTGTTCCGCTTTCCCCTGCAGGATATGGCCGCGACGCAGACAGTGACGCTCCGCTCCGCCTTCGGACTGCTATCGGGCATAACCATCGCCGCGTTCACGACGGTTCATGTCATCCGCGCGGTCCGCCCTTGCGAAAAATGAAATTTTACCACGGCAGCGGTATCGTTTGACAGGGCTCCGCCGTTTCCCGGATCATGTCGCGATGAACGCACCTCGCTGCGATACACCGGACGAAACCGTGCTCCTGCCTGATATCCGCCAGTCCATCTGCCACACGCTGATCGCTGTCGCCTTCGGATTGATTCACGTCCAGAACCCGGTCAAGGAAGCCCTGAGGAACAACATCCTCAGCCTGGTCGTGCTGGCGGCGCTGCCCATTGCCGTGGGCATCAGCTGGCAGTTCTTCATCCGCCGCCTGTCCGCGTGGAAGGCGCTGCCCCAGGAAACCCGGTCCCGCCTGACCCGGACGCCCGGTTCCCTGCGGACCAGGGCCATCAGCCACCTGCTCATGGCGCTCCTCGCAGCGGCCCTCACCGCCATCGGCTACATCGGCCATCTGGTATCGCCCCTGGAATCCAGTTACGGTGTCGTCGGTGCATGGATCATTCTCGCGGCGGATGCACTGGTGGGGGTTCTGTCCGTCGCTGTGGCGGCTTCGTCGGTGCGGGATCTGATCTCGTACCTGCGGGCCATGGCCCGTCCGGCATCAGGAAAACGCGAAATAGAGTCGCAGGCCGAGTAGGAGAACCGATGCGGCAGCGATGCCGATCAGGACACCCTGCCCGCCCCGACGCCATGCCGGCAGCAGCCGATCTGCAACGACCACCAGAGCCCACGCGACCGAGACCAGACAAAGGGCTCCTGCGCCGATGCCAACGACGACGGAGGGCAGTGTTCCGCTCCCCGAACCGTCTCCTGCGGAAATGCCCGACAGCAGTCCGGCGATGGCCGACGCCTGCAGACGCGGTGCTTCCCCGGTGCCGACCACGACGTGCACCGCAGCGAAGACGGTGAGCCCACACAGCAGCAGCGCTTCAATCAAAAAGGAAATCTGCACCAGCCCTGCGCGATGGGCCAGCATTCCCGCGGAACACAGCAGGATGAACAGCAGGGCCGCCATTCCCCGCTGTCGAACGGCGCGGATACCGATGACCATGCACAACAGAAACAGCAGCGGATCGACCAGCTGCAGCAGTGCGACGGCCGCAGACCAGAAACCATCGCGAAACGCCGGCGCACCATTGGTCGTGCGGTGGTTCGGGGTGACCGGTGTCGATGGTCCCGCGATGATACCCAGGGCGGCCTGCCGGTCCGCCTCGGAGCGGAACCCTTTCAGCGGATCGTAGTTGCGCATGAGCCGGGTCACGTCCCTCGGCCGTCCGGTCAGATCGCCCATGCGGATCACCGCCCGGGATTCCCTGGTGAACACGTAGCGTTCGCCACCCCGGTTGGTGAGGACCGTCGCGATGGTGGTATTCATGCCCGTCTGCTCGCTGAACACCTTGAAGTCGATGGTCAGTTCGTTGATCTCCACGGGGCACTGCAACAGGTACTGCACCGAGTACTTGTCCACTTCGGGAACGTACAGAAAGTTGAACATCTCCGATGGATCGCAGCGCTGTCCGTCGGCGGACAGGCGAAACTGCAGGTTCAAATGGTCATACACCTCCTGCCGGAAGGGAGGGGCCGCGGCGCGATCCAGCGGATCGATGGATGGATGGCTCTTCGCGATGAACTCCAGGGTCGAGATGGTATCGAGGTGGAAATCGACAGCAATCTGACGGCCGGAAATCCGCACGTCCACGCTGTGGCTGGCGTATCTGTGGGCATGGGCACAGGGAGCTACCAGCAGCAGCAGGATGATGGTGATGAAACAGAACGAGTACCTGCGTCGTGGCATGATATCTCCGCCAGGCCGACCGAGCGTCGGCGGTCATTGGGCCATGGTGTCGATTCGTTCCGCGTCCTGTGCGCGAAGGACGGCGATGCGGGCCTCCACCTGTGCGGTGGTGAGCACCTCTCCCGCGGCGTGATAGACCCAGTCCACGTCCTGTCGCCAGGTGCGCACGGCCCCCACGGGCGCAAACCCTTCGGCGATGAACCAGAGGTTGAAATTGATGCTCATGGGGCTCTCCGGATAATACACCCCGCCATGGGTGACCACCTGGACGCCATCCACATGGTACCGGACTTCACCGCCGGAAACCGTGAACACCAGCACGCGCCAGCCCTCCAGGGACGCACCCTGGCTGTCGTGGGTATTGAGCACGGGCTCGGCAGTTTCCCAGGTGGTTTCGAACATCGTGGGGCCGTCCCCGCCCCAGCCGCCGTTGGCCAGATACTCAAAGTCGATTTCGCTGTAGGTCTCCAGCTCGGCCATGGTCCACGGGGTGATCGAATAAAACGTTTCGACGATCCCGTCACCGTCCGTCCCGCTCTCCGGCGTGTCGGTGAAGCGCACCCGCGCAGCATACGTGCCTTCGAAGAACCGGGTGGAGGTGGTCACCTGGGAATGCACGGAGCCCGCACCGGTGCCGTCCGTCTGGGCACGCAGCACCATAATCGTGTTGGCACCGTTGTCCGGATCGGCAATGAACGTCACGTTGTCCGCTGACCAGTTGCAGCCCGTGGCCCCGGGACCGCCGGTGCCGGAGCGGGCGTCCCAGTCCCCGGCGCTGAAGGCCGCATCCACCCCCGTATAAGCAAAGTCGTCGAAGAACTCGTGTTCGGGTGCCGTGCTGCCTGTGTCGGTATCGCTGTCCGTGTCGGTATCCGTGTCCGTATCGGCGTCGCTGTCCGTGTCGGTATCCGTGTCCGTATCGGCGTCGCTGTCCGTGTCGGTATCCGTGTCGGTATCCGTGTCCGTATCGGCGTCGCTGTCCGTGTCGGTGTCCGCATCACTGTCCGTGTCGGTATCCGCATCGCTGTCCGTATCCGTATCCGCGTCCGTGTCGGTATCTCCGCTGTCTCCTTTGTCACTGCCGGAGCAGGTTGACAGAAACAGAATGGTCAGAATGCCGGCTGTACAGAAAACGATCGTTCGCATTGGGGCCTCCTCTGAATTCTGAATACGGTCGATATTCCTTGATCCGGGAATGATTTGTTTTATACTAAAAAACAAGCAGAAATGAACATTTCTGTTCAAAATCAACCCGCTGATTCAGGCACAGCGGACAATTTCAAGAAAGGTACACAGATATGGAAGTCATTATTCAGCCGACCCGGGAAAAAGCCATCGAACTCTCCGCCCGCATCATCGCGAAACAGGTCCGCAACAAGCCCGACAGCGTGCTCGGCCTGGCCACGGGACGCACCATGGAACCGTTGTACGACATCCTGGCGGACATGCACAAAAATGAGGGCCTCGACTTCTCCCTCTGCCGCTCGTTCAACCTGGACGAGTATGTGGGCATTCCGGGCGACAACAAGTATTCTTACCGCTGGTACATGAATCACTGGCTCTTCAGCCGTATCAACATTGACATCCGCAACACCCATGTACCCAACGGGGTGGCAAAGGACCTCGGGGCGGAATGCGCGGCCTACGACGCCCTCATCGCCCGGTTGGGCGGCATCGACATGCAATTGCTGGGGCTGGGGGAAATCGGCCACATCGGTTTTAACGAGCCCCTGTCGTCCCTGCGCTCGCGCACCCGGGAAAAGGCCCTCACCCCCCATACGTTCGCCCAGAACAGCCCCCTCTTCGACAAGCCCGAAGACATGCCCAAGCGCGCCCTGACCATGGGCATCGGCACCATCCTCGAATCGCGCCAGTGCCTGATGGTGGTGACCGGTGAAAAAAAGGCGGACATCCTCGCCCGATCCGTTGAAGGTCCCGTGACCTCCATGGTGAGCGCCTCTGCCCTGCAACTCCACCCGAGCGCCATTGTGGTGGTGGATGAAGGAGCCGCGTCGAAGCTGACCCACACCGACTACTACCGCTGGATCTTCGAAAACGAACCCGAGTGGCAGGAATTCCGCTAGTTCCCGCCGTTTTTTTGTCTCCGTCCATTCGTTTGCCTATTCTCCTCCTGTAACGGGAGGAGAAACAAATGGCGCGCATCACCACGACCGCAATCGCTGTCTGTCTGGCCCTGAGCGGGTGCGGGCACCCGGCGGACGAATGGACATCCCCCCCGGATACCGGAAGG
>JAKQNG010000291.1 GCA_029565915.1 Deltaproteobacteria bacterium | reverse complement strand
CAGCCTCGACTGGGGCGGTTTCACCGACTGGCACCTGCCCGATGAGTTCGAGCTCGACTCCATCGTGGACTACGGGTGGGGCTACCCGAGCATTGACATCGAGGCGTTCCCGGGGACGACGGATCGGTGCTTCTGGACCTCGTCGTCCCGCGCGGACCATACGTACTACAAGTGGTACGTGCACTTCGGCCTCGGCGGCTCCGACTGGTGGGGCGAGGAGGAAGTTTGTCTGGCCCGTTGTGTGAGAGGTGGACCGTCGGGCGCAGCACGGTTTACGAGGAGCACGACGACAGCGAATCAGCCCGTAGTCACCGACAATGTAACAACACTTGTGTGGCAGGGCTGCGCCGCCGGGTTGCAGGGAAACGACTGCACAGAAGACGTTCCGGCGGTGACAGGAACCGATGAGGCGAAGTTTACCTGGGCGGACGCCCTCGTCTACTGCGAGAACCTCACCTGGGGCGGCACCAGTGACTGGCGCCTTCCGAGCGTGAAGGAGTTGAAGAGTATCGTGGACAACAGCCGGTCCGGCCCGGCTCCGACTATTGATATCACCGCCTTCCCGGCGACGCCGAATTTCGATTTCTGGACCTCGTCGTCCCGCGCGCTCGGTGCGGGCTCCGCGTGGTTAGGGAGATTCTACGGCGGCTACTCCCCCGGCTACGAACTCAAGACGAATACCTTTATTTATACCCGTTGTGTGAGAGGTGGACCGTGAATGCGTTCTTTGCGCCTTTGGAATTTTGACTTCTGGGTTTGATGCCTCCCACTGTCAGTCACTCAGCCGATAGATCACCCGCCAGGCGCCATTGCTGCCCGACGGGATCGCATCGATGGGTGCATAGGAGATGTCGGGCATTTCGCCGCAGGCCACGCGCATGCCTTCCGTGACGAGGATTTCCCACGCCTGCGCCGTGTCTTCTCCCAGCCGGCTCGCCGCGTTGACCTCCGCACCCCACACATCCGCATCGCCGATGCGCAGCACCCGACCGGCCCCGAGGCCGATGCACAGCAGAATCCGGTCCTCCTCGGCGCGGCCTTCGTTGGCCGGCACAAGGGCGCGCTGCATGGCCACCGCACATTCCAGGGCCCGGACGGGGTCCCGGAAGATGACGAGGAACGAATCTCCTTCGATCTTCAGCAGGAGGCCGTCGTGGGCATTGACGACGGGCAGCAGCAGCTTTCTCGATTCGTGAATGGTCTGCAGAAAATGGATGATGCCGAACCGCGCCACCCGGCGCGAAAACCCCGACAGATCCGTGAACATGACCGCGCAGTCTTCGCCGAAGGTCCGCCAGATTCGCTCGTCGATCCGGTCCCTGTCCGCGCCCGGCTGCAGGCGTTCTTCGATGAGCTGCTCCAGCCTTCTGGCGGATGCGTTCATGAGTTCGGGATGCTGGTTCATGATGGCCTGCTCCTTCCGATGTTCAGTATTCGTCGAGGAAGTTGTCGATGGTCGTGCCCCAGGTGGTCACGTTCCAGGTGGAGGGCACGTCGTCCGTGCCGCCGCTGAACATGGCCGGTCCCCATGTGTTGTGAAAGGCCCAGCCGGTGAACGACAGGCCGTTGTCCCGGATCAGCGCCGCGATATAGCCCAGCTGGGTGGTGTTGTCGCCGCCCCACTCCGTGA
Source organism: Deltaproteobacteria bacterium (assembly GCA_029565915.1). Lineage (GTDB taxonomy): Bacteria > Myxococcota_A > Polyangia > JAAYKL01 > JAAYKL01 > JAKQNG01. The sequence goes on along the minus strand of JAKQNG010000291.1, from coordinate 1,394 downwards.
GCATCACCGGATACGCCGCGTGGCAGGTTTCCACCTGGTTTTCGATGTCCGCGCCGTCCGCGCCGTAGTAGTGCCAGCTGTACAGGTGGGCCACGTAGACGATGTTGCCGCCGGTCACCGGATTGGTTGCGCAGCCGCCGATTTTCTGGCTCCATTTGGGGCCGCCCACCAGCACGAGGTTCTGCGGCGCGTGACCGCGGATGATGTCCACGAAGTCCTGCACGATGGGCTGCCAGTCGTTCCAGTTCTGGGTGCCGCCCGTGTTGATGGGCTCGTTGTACACCTCGTAGAGCACCATGGGATCGTCCGCGTAGCGGGGCGCCATGTCGGTCCAGAACTGCCGGACCGTGGTGTTGTTGGCACTGGTGGCCGTGATGTCCATGATGTAGTGCAGGTCCACGATGACGTACATGCCCTTGCTTTTGGCGTACTGCACCGCCGGGTCGAGGTAGGTATTGAACAGCGTGTCCGCGTTGGACGTGCTCCAACCGCCGATGGGCTTGGTGTCCCCGTGGGTGTTGTCGTGGGGATAGACGGGCATGCGGACGAGGTTCACGTTCCATTGGGCCATGCGGTCGAGCTGGGCCTGGTAGCCGCCGTCCGTGGACACGGTGGTGATGTCGATCATCGACACGCCGTGGAGGATGACGGTTTCGTCGTCGGCGGGATTGCCGTCGCCGTCGTTCATCTTGATGAGATTGCCCGACGTGTACAGCCAGCCGGTGGCACTGTCGGTTTCCGTGTCGACGGTTTCGGTATCAACAGTCTCGGTGTCTTCGGTTTCGGTGTCTTCAGTTTCGGTGTCTTCGGTTTCGGTGTCTTCGGTTTCAGTGTCTTCGGTTTCGGTATCTTCTGTCTCGGTCCCATCGGTCCCATCGGTCCCATCGCTGCTGCTGTCCGTTTCAGTGTCTCCGATTTCAGAGTCTTCTGTCTCGGTCCCATCGGTCCCATTGTTCTCCGTGTCCGTCACCGGTGTGTCTTCTCCGGTGCAGGCCTCCGCGGACACAAAGGGCAGCAGGCAGATGGCAATCCTCAGCATGGGGTCAATCCACTGGCGGGTCATGGTGTGTTTCTCCTTCATGGCGGCAGCCGGAACAGGGCCCGGGCGTTTGTTGTTGTCTGACGGGCAATGTCTTCGATGGAACAGTTCCGGATGTCGGCCAGTGCCTGCGCCACGTCCCGCACATGGGCGGGTTCCACCTTCTCAGGCGCAATGCCGTGCAGGCCGATGGACGGCGCATCCGTTTCCAGCAGCAGGCGCTCCGTCGGCACCACTGCCGCCGCACGCCGGGCCCGGTCCGCGTCGGGACGGGTCACTGCACCGCCGAAGGCGATATGAAAGCCCCGTTCCACAAAGGCCATGGCCAGCTCCGGCCCCCTCGAAAACGCGTGGA
>JAKQNG010000239.1 GCA_029565915.1 Deltaproteobacteria bacterium | reverse complement strand
AGAGGTCTTTTCTTGGGTTTTGGGCTGCATCAAATCACCAGCTTTTCGGGCCGATCGGCGGTTTCATGGTGATTTGATCACGAATCACAACGAAAAGATATCAATCTTCCCGGGGCCTTTGCGGTTTTTCAGGGACGACTTCGATAGCGGGCAGCATCATTGGCGCGGCATCCGGTGCGGCGATTGCGGCAACCGGAGGTGCTGCGGCAGGTGCGGCCGCAGGAGGTGGTGCCGGTGCAGCGGCAACATTCACCACGGTGAACGGACTGGCAATTGCCATGAAAACCGGCGGTGCCCTGGCCTATGCGATGGCGTCTGCAGGCGCTGCAGCCGGATGGAATTTTGCGCAGACGGCAATTGAAACCCGCGGCAATTTCCAGCAGGCGGGAATATCGGCGGGAATTTCTTTTGGTGCGTCGATCATCAGCGCGGGCGTCGGAGGCGCGGCCAGCGGATTGGACAAGTTTGGAAGAGCGGCAGTGGGGTTCGCAGCGGGCGTGGGTGTTTCCTATGGCGCAACCGCCCTGACCAGCGGCGTGAACAGCGAAAACTGGGACGACGTTCTGTTAAGCAGCGCCGTCGGTGCCGCAGCCAGCGCTATCGGGAACGCAGTAGGGGCGGAAATTCAGGGAGTTGGAAAATCGAGTGAAGGTATGCTTTCATACCTGTCAGCAGATTCCGACGCAGCCCCGAAACCGCTGCCGGGTGTTGCCGACTACGACAAGGAATTCCGGAAGAATGTTGAAATCATCACCAATCTGAAAAACAGCGACCAGTCGGAGCGGAAGGTGGCGATCATTTTTGAGAATTTCAACACAGATACTAGGGAACAAAAAGAGTTTGATAAATATATCTTGCCCGAGTTGGCTAAAACCTATCAGGACAAAGGTTATGACGTTCTTCTGTTCAGAGATGTTACCAAATCCGAGATTGAAAGAATCATGAGTATCGGGTTCAAGCAGCGGGCGATTTCTGTCTGGGGACATGGTGAAAGGCCAAGGAACATCTATGTACCCGGAGGCCGTTTAGTTCTAAACAACGGCGACGAAATGTCTCCACATGTTTTTAACACCACACCGCCGGGAACCAGAAATGACTCAATTTTCTTTGGTGTCTGTTGGGCAGAGAAACAGATTCATCACATTTCCTGGGCGAATTCCACGAACGCTTGGGCCTCTCCAAATAGACTTCGAATGGATGTCTTTCTATCCAATTTTCAGGAGCTCATGAGGCAACAACGATGAACATGATGGCGTCCTTTGCTAACATCAGTATTGTAATGGTCATATTCATTATTTCTTGTTCTCTCAATTGCTCCATTCAGCCCAAGAGAGAGCAGAAGCAGACAAGTGATGACCGGTTGATGGATGAAGAATTGGCGTTTTTTGAGTATTTTCAGGATTGTCCAAATTGGAAACATCACGCTGATGTCAAAGTTCCTTCAACAATTCTTTTTTCATCGGACGTTTGTTTGGTCGATACTGATAAAGCTGAAAAGATTCCAGAGATGACTTCCAGCCATGTGGAAAATTCCTTGCGAGCACCAACAATTACGAACGCAGATGGACTGGTTGTCACTTGGGGAGATGAAAAAGGTTTCTATTACGTGCTAATGGAATCTTCAAAAGAAGTGCAATCCCTGATGAGGCTCGTGAAAGTTGACAAGCAGAAACAGGATACACCGGGGGCCTATAGTTGTCTTTCTTCGCCGGATGGTTCAGCAATTTTCTACAAGTTGGAAGGAACGAAAAAAAAGATTACTGAAATTCTTACGATTACCTGTGATTGGTACAGTATTGCCGGTCTTGAGCAGAAACACGGCTATGGGCAAGCATATCTGGCAGACACCTCCCAAAAAGCGATTCGGCGCTTCCTCGCCGCCCGCAAGATAAATATCCGACCAGAAATCCTTCGCGACTACTACATGGATCGGGAAAAGCGAGTAGACGTTGTTGAAGACACGGATACGAAAAAATGACGACACATTCAGGTGATTGAGATTCCGTTCTTTGAAAACTGAACGTTTAAATGCCGGCAGCAGCAGTTAACGGGGACGGTCCCATCTTGTTTACAAGCAGGTCTATCTTCGATGCAACACCGGGTAGAGCGCCTGTATGCCAAGAACTGCAGGAGTCCATTATCCGGGCGGAATCTATCACCTGATTTCCCGATGCGTGAACAAACGATTCCTGATTGAGGGTTCGCAGGAGCGGGAGAAGTATCTGCCTTCGCTTTGCCACGCGCTGTCCCACGTGGACACCATTGTGCGTGCGTACTGCCTGATGTCCAACCACGTCGGCCGGTTTCTGAGCTGGCCGGAAGAGGTCAACACCTCAAACCGTGTCCGGTCCGTGCTGGACATCGAATAGAGCAGCAAAAAGGCGCGAGCCGGGAAACAAGTTCAGGACGGTGCCGCTGCACATTCACACGCGGGGGTACCCCGATTTGCCCAGAATCTGACTACTGATCGGGCACCCCACCCGGGAAAGGGACCGTTCCGCCATGTCGATGAGGTCAACTGGAGACATGGTTTATCTCCGCATAACGACTCTGACCTTCTCCAAAGTAGGATTCAAAAATGTGGTTGTAGACCACGGAACACTTTTCTTCGTACAGGTCGTTTGGAAACGCCTCCGGCAGGCCATCCAGTGCATCCGCGATGGCAGCTCGGACTGCTGCGCGATGCCTTTCAAATTTGCGCCAGTCGATGACCAGCTTGCTGGTCTTCAACTTGTCCAGCAGTTCCCGGGCCAGCAGCTTCACCGTCTGGCGTTCCTTCTTCGTCAGTTCCGGCGCCGGTTTCATCAGCAGGTCAAAGACCGCCAGTTCTTCTTCAGACAGGTCCTCGCTGACCGCGCGTCGCTCTTCTTCGGTCAGCGTTTTCGAAAATGACGCCAGACGTTCGAAGAATTCTTCGGCGTTGTGCGTGCCGGCATTGTATTCGTCAATCAGCGCCTTCAACCGCTCCTGCAATGCCATGCGGGAAGGGTTCAGAAGGACCATCCGCTCCACCTTGCTCTGCAACAGACTGGTCATGGACGCCAGCGCGGACCGTTTCTGATTGGAATTCTGGAAGTAGCCTGCAAGGGCTTCGAAGTTGATGTTGCTGATGTCCACCCGGTTCGCCGAGTGATATTCCCCCGGCGTTTCCCGTACCGCATCCACTCTGGGTTCCTGAATCACATATCCTTTTGCCCCGATGGACCTGTCCAGCAGTTCGTCCACCTGTTCAAAGATATGGTCGATGTTCACCGGCGTCATCTGGCCGCGAATGAAGTCCGCGATGGTAGTCAAAAAGTTCGTGTCATCCACATGTCTGGCAATGCGCTGGTCATTCCCGATGGCGCGGAACACCCGATACAGGGCCGCCGCCCGGGACAGATAGGTTCTGCGCACTTCATCGGGATAAATCAGCTTGTCAACGGCCGCCCGGGCCCGCGTGAGCTGCTCCAGTGGGCTCCCTTGCCGCAGCTTCTCCACATGGACATCGCGTTCCAGACAGAACCCCTTCAGGCCATCCAGCATTTTCTGGAACTCGGCAATCTGAACTTCCTTGTCCTCCACCGGCGTATCTCCGTCGCGCACCCCGCCCCCGGACGCCGATCCGTACACCGCCAGCGCTTCCTGCAGCCGACGGAATACCCCCACGTAATCAACGATGAGGCCATTCTCCTTGTCCCTGTGCACTCGGTTCGCCCGGGCGATGGCCTGCATCAGGCTGTGGTTCTTCATGGGCTTATCCAGATAGATGACGTTGCAGGCGGGCACATCGAAACCGGTCAGCCACATGGCACATACGAACACGATGCGCAGCGGGTCGTCTTCGGCCTTGAACCTCGTATCCAGATCTTCATTGATCATCCGTAGGCGGTGGGACCGGATGTCCAGCCCCTTTTTCGCAAACACGGCTTCTTCGTTCTGCTGGCCGGAGACCACCACCGCCATGTCCGTTTCGTCCATGAAGTGAATCAGCTCCATCAGACGGCCGGCCCGCTGCCCGTTTTCTTCCTTCAGGGCCGACAGCTCCGCCTTGTACCCGGCCAGCCGTTCAGTCCCAGGGGGACGGTCCTGTCATTCTGATATTTTCGGCCATTTTTGCGCCGGGTAATTTTTTCGCTCTGCCGCGGCCGCGAGGGAAAGACAGGGAACGACGGATTCACGGCCGGGGATAAACCCCGGCCCTACGGGTTTTTGTCATCCTGACCGCAGCATTCATGCCGCGCCCACGGGCACGATCTGCCGGGGCAGTTCATTGATGACGAAATCCCCCCAACCCCCTTTTTCAAAGGGGGAGGATTCCGCTGCAACGCCTTCACCCCGGCCTGCGGCCGCCCTTCTCCCGGTGGTCGATCCGGACGTTGGGAGACGGGAGACATCGAAATCCTCGAGGTCGAACAGGGAAGGTCAGACCCTGTTTTCGTCAGGCGCGTTCCTCCCAGGGACCCGGCGCGCGCCAGATGACATGACAGGGATTGCCGCTTGACGCCGCTGCCAATGGTGCCTTGAGAAAGGCGGCGACCGCGTCAACCGTGTCCGCAAGAGTGCCGGCGTCGCTGACGCCGGATTTCCGGACAAAACCCGACCATTGTGTGTTCTTGGTTGGGTCGTCGGTGAATACGGATGTCAGCGCCATCGGTAACTGGGCTGGAATCGAAATCCGGTGGGCCTCGAAGGTTGCCTGGATGGCCCGAGCGAGGACTTCACCGTCGAAATCGAAGTCCCGGGCAAGCACGCGGATGTCGTAGAAGTCTTTCATTCGGCTGTTGGCCATTTCAAGTCTGACCATGGCCTCAAGTTTTTCAGCGATAGCGGTTTCCTTCTGGTATGCGCGCAGTTTCGGGGACGGAAAATCGAGAAGGGTGGGGAAGTCGATCTCGATGGCATCGGGAGTGACCGCATCGCCGAAACCCACATCAACCTGTAAGCGAATCCTGGCGGCGGCCAGTTCGGCATAGAATATCACGCGAACGCCATCAGAATCCTGGCTTTCCCGGATAGGATTCACAGCGAGCGTATCCAGTTCAAAGCGGATCCCGTCGTCAGGAACATCGAGTGTCAGAATCTCGGAAAAGACCTGGCGGATATTCTCCTCGCCCGGGTCGCCGAATCCAAGCAGGTCCACATCCTTTGTTGCCCGGTGCGGTACGCCGGTCCATACGTTGAACAGGGACGCACCTTTGAGGATAAAGCGGTCTCGATGCGGCGACGTGGCGATTCTGAACAGAAGACGCTCATTGGCGTACTGTGTGAGCACGAACTGGAAGTCCTCTCCGCGTTCTCTTGCGATATTCAACAAGCGGCTGCGCACGGAGGCTCCCACGTCTCTGGGTGGTGATTTCGTCAAACAATGGCCTCCAGATATGGGCGAATAAAAGAATAAATGCGGTCGGCCCTGGCAGCTTCCAGAATTTCACTGACAGTGGCTTTGCGCGTTCGCAGGCATCCCTTCAGGGCGGCAATGGCCACGTCAAGTCCTACATGTCGCCGGAAACGGAAACAGTCGGCCACGGTTTTTGCCGGGGTGGTGACGTTCACTTCCACCCCTTCGATGGTGCGGGTTTCAACCCCATGGGTACGCGCCGCGCCGCTGGCGTAGATGATTTCGAGGACGGGGTAGTTGAGCCTGGGGACACGCGCGTGGCGATCAATGAGAACCCAGACAGCGTGCGGAGATTCAGTTGTCAGTTCGTGTATCTGAAGAGCGCTGAGCAGGCACACAATGACATGGGGAACCCGCTTGGCCACTTCTGCTGTTGAACTCAGCTCAGTGGCGGGACTATCCGCCAGACGGTAGAGTCCGCGGTCCACCCGTTCGAATACACCCCGTTCGCACAGTCGCGCCAGGTAGCTGCGCGGAATGCCCGCTTTATCCAGATCCCGCGGACGCACCGGGCCTTGTCCAGCCAGTTGGACGAGGGTATCGACTTTGGATGTGGCTTTCGATGGCATGGTACAAAATGCAGGTCTGAAATTTTACTAGCATACATTTTGTACCACTTCGATGTCCCGGTGTAAAGAAAGAGATGTTGACGGGGATTCCATGCAGCGAACGGGGTCGGTCCTGTCATTCTGACATTTTCGGCCATTTTTGCGCCGGGTAATTTTTTCGCTCTGCCGCGCCCACGGGCACGATCTGCCGGGGCAGTTCATTGAGGAAGGTCGTTGTCGTTCGTCGACATCTCTCTACTCGCTGCCGAACGCCGCATCGAACGACAATCCGTCAAAAGGCACCACGATGATCTTGCTGCCGTGGTTGGAGTTTGCCGGTATATCATAGTCCTTGTCCACGTCGGACACGGCCCAGGTGATATGGGTGGGGTGACCGTTTTCCAGCACCACGCCCGGGCGCTCCATCTTGTACCACTGGTTGCAGGTGCCGTCCTCGAAGCAGAAAATCCGCTCCCATTCCCGCGGAGACCAGGCGTAGCCGTTGTCCTGCCAGTCGGTGATGCCGTCCTTCGAATACACGTGCCAGCCCACGCGGTCTCCGGAACCCGAGTAAATGACGTGGTAGGTCCCTCCACTGCGCCAGATGTGGGGATCTTCCTGCCAGTCAAAGGTCGGATTGTCGACGTGGGGTATCGAGTCCCGCGTCGGGTAGATGGTGTCGCCATTGTCCGTGGGGTAGGAACACGTCGGCGTCTGCTTCACGTAGTGGCCGCACAGGCTGTCGGCGATGGCGATGTTCCCGTAGCGCGACACAATCTGGAACCTGCCGTCGTGACGCGGAAAGAGACTGACGTTTGACGAGCTGATGTCGATCTGCGGTGCGCAGCTCGTCCATGGACCGTCTGGGGAACTCGACGTGTAGATGGTGAAGGGACGGGTCTCGCTCACCACGACGGCGTAGTCGCCGTCCGGGAGCTCCACGGCGGTGACGTTGTGCCCCTTGTGTGGGGCTGAGCCGGCGTCGTTGTAGATATAGCCCACGCGTTCGTAGGGCCCCAGCACCCCCTGCGCACTGATGGCATGCCAGGCGTCGGAGTTCAGCCAGCCCGGGTTGAACGAGTTGGTGGTTGCGTTCCAGGTGCTCATGAACATGTGGTACTTGCCGTCCGCTGCTTTGAGGATCTGGCCGTCCCAGTAGTAGTACTCCGGTCCGATTCCCGCGCCGCGGGCGCTCTCGATGCCGTTGCAGAGATCACGGGGCAGCACGGCGTCAACGCCCCAGGTCTCGTCGCTCAGCGCATCGCACGTGATGGGTCTTGGTTTGAGATAGTCCATGAAGGGCTTCGGTGTGGGGTCAATGTAGGCACCCGTGTCTGTGTCGTCGGTTTCCGTATCATCCGGTGCCGCTTCGACAAAAAACTCAATCCAGTCCACGTCGCCGTTGTAGGTGCCGTTGTCGGCGCTGACCAGATAGACGGTATGCACGCCGGAGACTGCCGTCAGCGGTGCCTCCACGCGCTGGAAGGTCGTCCAGCTGCCGGTATCGGGAACAGGAATGGTCCCGATCAGCTCGCCGTCCGGGCCATCCAGCCGCACCTCAAACGAACCGCCCGTACCGTCCCTTGCCACATAGGCGGCCACGTGCGTGTAACCGGTGAGATCGATGTCCGGAAACGCCAGCCATGCCCCTGCGTAAAAGTAGCCGACAACCTGTTCGCCTTCCTTTAACAGGGGAATGCTGTCCGCCCCGTCCTGGCCGGGCAGAGCCGCGTTGGAGCCGCCTTCCACCACGCCGTTGCAGTCGCCCGTGTCGGCGCCCCAGGCGCACTCGGCCTCAATGCGCAGGGGCGGCAGATCGGCGTCGCTGTCCGCATCGCTGTCGGCATCGCTGTCGGTGTCCCCATCCGAGTCACCGTCCGAGTCGGTGTCGGTGTCGCTGTCGCTGTCCCCGTCGCTGTCGGTATCCCCATCGCTGTCGCCGTCCGTGTCGCCATCCACGTCCGTGTCCGAATCCCCATCGGCGTCGGAGTCCATGGAAGACGAGTTTCCACAGCCGGACCCCGTCAGAGCAAGCATCGCTATCAGCATCCCAATCCATCTGCACATACGGTTCTCCTCCTCCGGGCGCGGATAACTGCCCGGTGACAATGTTCTTACTGTTCAAGAGGTGTATCCGGGGTCGGTAAAACGGGTGGATGGTAGCCGAATCATGCACCCGTGCAGGGGAACGAAAGTGACACACAGGTTGGCATTGGACCTGTTCAGCGCTGGCCGGAATGCAGCGCCGTGTCAATCCATGCGCCGCCGAGGACCCGGTCGCCGTCGTAGAAGACCACCGCCTGGCCCGGCGTGATGGCCTGCGAGGGTTCGTCGAAGGTGACGATGAGGCTGTCCCCGTCCGCCGTCACCGCAGCGTCCGCCGCCGGACTCCGGTAGCGGATCCGGGCCTGACACCGCAGGGGCAGCGCCGGTGTTGCGCCACCGGTCCAGCGGACACCAGTTGCCCGCAGGGCCCGGTGAAACAGGTCCTGTTCGTTTGTGCTGAGGGTCACCGCTCCGGTCTGGCCGTCGATGCGCGTCACCCACGCCCGTCGGCCGAGGGCGATGCCCAGTCCCTTGCGCTGCCCCACAGTGAAGCGGTGGATGCCGCCGTGGCGCCCGAGCAGCGTTCCGTCCGTTGCGAGGACATCGCCGGGGAGGGCCTGTGCGTTGAACCGGCGGCGCAGGGTTTCGGCGGATTCCCCGGAGTCGTCGGCAAAGCAGGCGTCCTGGCTTTCTTTTTTCTGCGCCACGGGCAGGTTCATCTCTTCGGCCAGCCGTCGGACCTCGTTTTTGGTCAGCCGTCCCAGGGGAAACAGGGTGCGGTTCAACTGGTGGCCGTCGAGGGCGCACAGAAAATACGTCTGATCCTTTGGTGAGTGAAGGCCCCGGCGCAGCAAGGGCGGGCTTCCGTGTTCGACCAGCGCGTAGTGCCCGGTGGCAATGAAAGTCGCGCCGAGCCGGTCTGCCAGTTCGAGGATGAGCCGGAACTTGACGAGGGGATTGCAGCGGACGCAGGGACTCGGCGTGCGCCCGGCGGCGATTTCGTCCCAGGCGGGACGCAGGATGTCCCGCTCAAAGACGTCTGCGGCAGCGATGACCACGTGGGGAATGCCGAGCCGGTCGCAGACGGATCGGGCGCTGTCCACCGCGTCCGGGGTGCGGCCCGGGTGCAGGCGAAAATCGATGGTCGCCCCGGTGACCGCCAGTCCTTCCCGCTGCAGGAGCCCGGCCGCAACACTGGAATCCACCCCGCCGCTCATGGCCACGACGACTGTCCGCCCTCTGTTCTCCGTTTTCGTCATTGCTGAAACGCGCCCGCGCGCGCGGGACAAAGTATAACCTTGGATTGACAGTGACAAGAGACGACGCTAATTAATCGCCCATGAATCTTGATGACCTGACCACCACTGCCCGACTGGCCCTGCTGGACATTCCCGACCCGGAAAAGCTGGCCCATGCGTTTACCGAAATGCTCCATCATTTCGAAAAGATGAACGAAGTGGACGTGAGCGGTCTGGAACCCACCACCCACGCGCTGCTGCGGGAAAATCGCCTGCGGAAGGACGTGGTCACCAACGACGACCGGTCCGATGAACTGCTGGCCCGGGCAGCGGATGCGAAGGGTCGGTTCTTCAGAATCCCGAACGTGTTGTGACCTCCGGCAGAAACAGGAACACCATGGACATACTGCAGAGCTGGCGCCGCGTCCTCGCTTCCGACGACAACCGTCGCCGGTACGACGCGTATATTGAACGCTGGGAATCCCGGATTGCGTGCCTGCTGGAACGGGATCTGACCCGGGCCACCGGCACCCCGGACGCAGCGCTGCCCCTCTCGGGCATTCCGTTTGCCGTGAAGGACAATATCGCCGTCAGGGATTTTCACCTGACCTGCGGCTCAAAGATTCTCCAGAACCTGGTGTCCCCGTACACGGCCACGGCGGTGAAGCGCCTCGAAGCCGCCGGCGCCCGGGTCATCGGCAAGACGAACCTGGACGAATTCGGCATGGGATCGTCCACGGACAATTCCGCCCTGCAGCGTTCCAACAATCCCTGGAATGCCTCCGCGGTCTGCGGCGGTTCTTCGGGGGGATCGGCCGCCGTCGTCGCCGCCGGACTCGTGCCCTTTGCCCTCGGTTCGGACACGGGCGGTTCCGTGCGGCAACCGGCTTCGTTCTGCGGATGCTTTGGCCTGAAGCCCACCTGGGGCTCCGTCTCCCGATTCGGCCTGGTTGCCTACGCGTCTTCCCTCGAAGTCATCGGCGTGCTCGCACGGGACGTGGACACGGTCGAAACGGTTTACGATCTCATGGCCGGCGCCGACGATCTGGACCAGTCGTCTCTGGCCCGGCCCGCTGCGCCGCCCGCCCGGGAGATCCGCACCGTGGGCGTCCTGCGGGGCACCGCCGGCCTCGCCGCTCCCATTGAAGCCGCCTGCCGCAATACCATCGATGCCCTGAAGCAATCCGGCTGCGAGATTGTCGAACTGGAACTGCCGATGCTCGAATATGTGGTGCCCGCCTACTACACCATCGCCACCGCCGAAGCGAGCGCCAACCTGGCCCGCTATACGGGTATCCGCTATGGACTGCGGGCTGCCGTTGACGAGGGACAGGAGCAGATGGTGGCCGCCACGCGGAATGCCGGTTTCGGCGACGAGGTCAAGCTCCGCATCCTGCTGGGCACCTACGTGCTGCGGTCCGGATTTCAGGATCAGTACTACGTCCGGGCCCAGAAAATCCGCACGGCCATTCGCAACGCCTTTGATGCCGCGTTTCAGCAGGCGGATGTGATCCTGTCGCCGGTGTATCCTACGCAGGCCTTTGTCCGCGGGGCCGGAGAGCTGTCGCCCTTTGCCCAGAAACTGGCCGACCGGTTTACCGCCAGCGCCAATCTCGCCGGCATTCCCGCATTTGCGTTTCCCACCGGTGTGGCGGACGGGTTGCCGGTGGGCCTGCAGTTCATGGGTCCCCCGTTTGCCGAACACCGGCTCTTCGATGCGGTCCGACGCCTGCCCGACGTGGCCCCTTTGATGCGGCCCGACGGATACGACGAAGGGTGGCGATCATGAGTGCCTACGACGTCTTCATCGGACTGGAGATCCACATCCACCTGTTGTGCGCCTCCAAGCAGTTCTGCGGCTGTCGCGCGCAATTCGGCGGCGAGCCCAACGCGCACACCTGTCCCGTCTGCCTCGGCTATCCCGGCGTGCTGCCGGCCGCCAACGAGGAATCGATGAAGATGGCGTTTCTCGTGGCCCGGGCCCTTGAATGTGAATTGTCGAAGAAGTGCTTTTTTGATCGGAAGAACTACTTCTATCCGGATATGACCAAGAACTACCAGATCAGCCAGTTTCACGATCCGGTGGGGCGCAACGGCCGGTTTGACATCGAAGTGGACGGGGCTGTGCGGACGATCCGCATCCACGACGTGCACCTCGAAGAAGATGCCGGAAAGATGATCCACCAGGGCCGGTGTTCTCTTCTCGACTACAACCGGGCCGGCTCGCCGCTGCTCGAAATCGTGACGGAGCCGGACCTGCGCAGCGCGGTGGAGGCGGAGGCGTTCATCCGGGAGTTCCGGCGACTGGTGCGCCATCTGGGCGTCTGCGACGGCAACATGGAAGAAGGCTCCCTGCGCTGCGACGCCAACGTGTCCATCAATCACCCCGGGGCCGGCCTCGGCACCAAGACCGAGGTGAAGAACGTCAACTCCGCGCGGTTTGTGCGCAAGGCGCTGGAATTCGAAATCCGGCGGCAGGCGCGGCTGCTCGACAAAGGGGAGAGGGTCATTCAGGAAACGCGGCTGTGGGATGCGGACAAGGGCGCCACCGCGGGGATGCGCACCAAGGAAAAGGCCCACGACTACCGCTACTTTCCCGAACCGGACATGCCGCCTTTTGTGCCGGACGAACCGTTTCTGGCGGAGGTGGCGTCCCGGATGGTGGAGCGGCCCCTGCAGCGGAAACAGCGCTACGTGGCCACCCTCGACATCGCGCCGGACACCGCGGATTTCCTGGTGGAAGAGCTCGATGCCGGTCGGCTGTTCGAGGCGTTGCTGACAGGGAACATTGCCCCGAAGACGGCGGCCAACTGGATTGCGGGAGATGTTCAGGCCCAGTTGAAGCGCGCGGATACGGCGCTGCAGGGCAGCCACATCACGCCGGAGCGACTCTCGGGACTCATCGCGATGGTGGAAGAAGGTCGACTGCCGAGGGGAAAGGCAAAGGAGGTCCTTGAGCTGGTGATCGCCAGGGATGAGGACCCGGTTGCCATTGTCGCTGAAATGGGCTGGGAACAGGTGCTGGACGACGGCGAGCTGGACGGGTGGGTGGTGCAGGTCATCGCCGCGAACCCGGATGTGGTGCAGAAGGTGAAAGGCGGCGACGGAAAGCCGCTGGCGTTCCTCATGGGACAGATCATGAAAATGTCAAAGGGAAAGGCGGACCCGAAGCGGGCGCGGGAAAAGCTGGAACAGGCCATCGCCGGTTGACGGCGCAAGGCGGAGCGACGAATGAACGAATATCGAACTCATACCTGTGGAGAGCTGCGCAGAACCCATATCGGACAGGACGTGGTCCTGTCGGGGTGGTTGCACAACCGGCGGGATCACGGCGGCGTGTTTTTCATCGATCTGCGCGACCATTACGGCATCACGCAGATCGTCGTGCAGCCCGATGCCCCGTTTTTCGATGAGGTGACACACCTGCGCAAGGAAAACGTCATCCGGGTAAAAGGAACCGTCGAAGAGCGGGCAACGGACACGGTGAATGCAAAGATCGATACGGGTGAGGTGGAGGTGGTGATGCGCGCCTTCGACATTCTGGGCGCCGCCGAGTCTCTGCCGTTTGCCGTGTTTCCCGAAGACGAAGTGTCCGAAGAACTGCGACTGCGCTACCGCTTTCTCGATCTGCGTCGCCAGCGCCTTCACGCGGACATCCTGTTGCGTTCAAGGATTACGGCGCGGGTTCGCGAGTTGATGGTGCGGATGGGGTTCACCGAATACCAGACCCCCGTCCTAACGTCGTCGAGTCCCGAAGGCGCCCGGGATTTTCTGGTCCCGTCGCGGCTGCATCCGGGAAAATTCTACGCCTTGCCCCAGGCACCCCAGCAGTTCAAGCAGCTGCTGATGGTGGCGGGATTTGATCGCTACTTTCAGATTGCACCGTGTTTCCGCGACGAGGATGCCCGGGCGAACCGCTCGCCTGGCGAATTTTACCAGATCGACATGGAGATGTCGTTTGTCACCCAGGACGACGTCTTTGCGGTCATCGAATCCCTGTTTACGGATTTGTTTTCCACGTTCAGCGACAGGAAGATGGACACTGCGCCATTCGTCCGCATTCCGTACAGGGAGGCCATGCTGAAGTACGGCTCCGACAAGCCGGACCTGCGCAATCCCATTGAAATCCGCGACCTGACCGACGTGTTTGACGGTTCGGCGTTTGCGATTTTTGCAAAACAGATTGCCGCGGGCGCGATTGTGCGGGCGCTGCCGGTGAAAGGCGTTGCCGACAACCCGAAGAGCTTTTTCAACGGCATGGTGGAGTGGGCCATGTCGCCGGAAGTCGGCGCTGGCGGCCTTGCATATCTTCAATGGAAGGACGGCGAAGTCAAAGGTCCCATTGCAAAGGTCCTCTCCAGGGACGAGCTGGATACCATCGCCCGGCGCTGCGGCGTGGGGCAGGGTGATGTCGTGTTCTTTGTCTGCGATCAGGAAAAGAAGGCCGTTGCCATCTCGGCGAAGGTGCGCACGCACCTGGGACAGGAGCTGAAGTTGATCGAACCGGATGTGTTCCGCTTCTGCTGGATCGTCGATTTCCCGATGTACGAGGAAAATCCGGAGACCGGAAAGATTGAGTTTTCCCACAATCCGTTTTCCATGCCCCAGGGCGGCATGGAGGCGCTGAACGCAATGGATCCCCGCGACATCCTTGCCTGGCAGTACGATATCGTCTGCAACGGCGAAGAACTGTCCAGCGGTGCCATCCGCAACCATCAGCCTGACGTCATGTACCGGGCCTTCGAAATCGGCGGCTACACCCGCGAGGAAGTGGATGCCCAGTTCGGCGGCATCATCAATGCGTTCAAGCTCGGTGCGCCGCCCCACGGCGGCATCGCGCCGGGACTCGATCGGCTGGTCATGCTGATTGCCGGGCGGGAAAACCTGCGCGAGGTAGTGGCCTTCCCCATGAACCAGCACGCTCAGGACCTGATGATGGGGGCACCCCGGGCGGTAACGGATCGGCAGCTCAACGAGTTGTCCATCCGTGTCGACCTGCCGGAGGAAGGTTGAGATGTCCGGACGCACGTTTGCCATCGGCGACATTCACGGCGATCGCTGTCACCTGGAAACACTGTTGTCCCGCCTGCCGTCCCTCGATGACGGAGACACGCTGGTGTTCGTTGGCGACTATGTGGATCGCGGACCGGATTCCCGCGGTGTCATCGAAATTCTGCGCGCCCTGCCGCAGCAGACACCCGCCCGCGTCGTCACCCTGCGCGGCAGCCACGAAGACGCGTGGTTGCGGGTGGTCAGCAAGGGGTTTCCCCAGTTCGTGCTGCCCATGTCCAACGGCTGTCTGGCCACATACCGTTCGTTCACGGGCGGGCCGGTTCCCGCCGAAGGAGAGCTGGGTGGAAAGGAAGAACTGCTGTCTCTGACCAGAGGTGACTTCTTTCCGGCGGATGTACTGGAATGGATGCGGACTCTGCCGATCTGGTACGAGGATGACCACGCCATTTACGTCCACGCGGGGCTTCCCGAACGGGATGGCCGCTGGCTGCATCCGTCAGAACTGGACGATCCGAAGTCGCTGATGTGGGAGCGCAGCGAAGAGTTTTTCCGGAATTACAACGGCAAGCGCGTCGTGTTCGGCCATACCATTGTCGAAGAGCTGCCGCAGGATCTGTCGGCCTTCACGCCGGGAGATCTGTCAGATGTCTATGTCGGTGCCCACAACATCGGTCTGGACACCTGCTGCGGGCACGGTGGTTTCCTGTCGGCGATTGAGCTGCCGGCGCTGCGGATTTACGAATCCCGTTCATGAACTTCGCGTCATTTCTGTTGCCGTTCATCCCCGCGGGCGCCCATCCGCAGGAGCCGTTTGCCGGGGTCCCTTACGGGGAAGAACGCGCGGCCAAGAACACCGCACTCTGCCGCTGGTGGGAGCACTGTGGACTGCCGGGTCGACCGCAGCCCCTGACGCCGGCGCCCATGCCCCGTGGATATCGCGCGACATCCAAAAGGCGGGTTACCCTGAGTGAGCGGGGTCTCCTCTCGCTGGGCGCGGCCGACGAGATCAGTCCGGATCGCTGTCGCCGGTCGCCCCTGGAACCCGAACTGCACAATACCCTCTGGCAGGTCCTGCACGATCGCCTGTCCACACCACCATACCGCTCCCTTGCCCACGCGCTCAACTGGCTGGTGCTGCGCGGCGTGCAGCGACCATTCCTCATCCTGAACGCAGCCCGGCGGGATGCCAATGCGGTGCGTCAGGCAAAACGGCTGATCGACGGCATCCAGCGCACCGTTCGCGAACTTTCCGGCGCCATGCTGTATTTCGACCCGGGCCGTTCGGACTACTACCTGGAGGCAGACCGCCCCACCGACGGATTGTCCGTCAAGCACCTGAGCGGACCGTCGCTCCTCACGCTGGATGTGCCCGGCCTCCGGCTCCGCTATCCACCCACCTCGTTTTCGCAGGTGAATGAGGCGATGATTCCGATTCTGCTGGACGCTTGTGCCGAAAGCCTTTGTCCCGGGGAAACCGATCGATTCATGGACCTGTACTGCGGTTATGGCCTGTTCAGTTTCAGCCTGGGGCGACAGGCGAAAGAAGTGCTGGCCGTGGAGCTGGAAGGTGCCTCCATTGCGGCGGCGAAGGAGACCGCGCGCAGACAGAACCTGACCCGGCGGATGCGGTTCACGGCGGCCCGGATCACCGCCGGCGCCCTGTCGCGGATTCTTCCGCCGGTTTCCCCGCTGCCCGAAGTCATGCTGCTCGATCCACCTCGGAAGGGTTGTGAGCCCGGTGTCATCGGAGTACTGGCCCGTCGTGTCCCCCGCCGGGTGCTTCACATCTGCTGCGGCACGGACGAAATCGCCGATGCTGTGCGCGACTGGACCGAAAACGGCTATCTGCTGGAGCAGGCGAGGCCGCTGGATCTCTTTGCCGGAACCGCGAATCTGGAAACCCTGTTGACATTCTGCCCCAGTCCATCAGTGAAATGACGTACGGGCGAGGTGGAGACGTGAATCGGGAATACTGAAAAGCCGGCTATTCGACGGGCGGAACAAAGCAGCTGATGGACGTGCTGATTTTAAAGTTGGAGTAGGTGGGCTGGCGCTCTGCCTGGAAGATGTCCAGACTGTATCGGCGACCTTCTTCCAGACCGAAGTCGTCCATGTCGATTTCACCTTCCTGCTGCGTGTGAATGCCACCCAGATCCAGGGCGAGCTGGCCGTCCACGAATATCCACACGTCGTCGTCGCCGTAGAAGTAGAACGTCTGTCCGGGTACATATTCGAACAACGTATGAATCTCGGTCGTAAACAGGTAGTTGTGGCTGCTTCCCTCGTCCAGCGGGAAGAACTGAAGGTCCTCGTAAATGTAATATCCCGGATTTTCCGGATCTTCCGTCAAGAGGAGGGTATCTTCATATTCTTCGTTGACGCCATCCCGGGTGTTATACCAGTCGCTGAAACTGTCCTCGTCATCAATCATGTCCACGTCGTCACAGGTGGCATCTTCATCCAGCAGGCTGCCCGATGAACTGCGGAAAACCGGCTTGTGGTCGTCTCCGAGTACATCCTCGACGAGGCCTTCGGTGACGGTCCAGCAGGTCATGGAGCCGGCGGCGTAGAAGTCCGGGTGATCGTCGTCAAAGTCGCGATAAATGACGGCGAGTCCGGAATCGTCGCAGGGGACGTCCGCATCCGCGTCGCTGTCGGAATCGCTGTCCGCGTCGCTGTCCGAGTCACTGTCGGAGTCGGAGTCGCTGTCGGAATCGCTGTCGGAGTCGGAGTCGCTGTCCGAATCCCCGTCGCTGCCCGGAGGTGGATTGTCGCCCACGTCGCCGCTGCACGCGGCCATCATGACAGTCAGTGTCAGAATCAGGAAGGTGATGGTTTTCATGTCGGTTCTCCTTGCGTGATTAACTATTGGTTCCGAATAAATAATAACACAACGTACAATCTGATTGTAAGAAGCAATCGATCATCCTTTCTGGTTCGAAAGGTGTTTATTTTTTATTGCCCGCAGCGGGCATGGCTGTGGCGCAGCAGGTCCAGGTATTCCTGTCGGGACACCCGCTCGCCGCCCATGGATTCCACCACGGGGGTCATCATCTGGGTGTCCAGGAAGGAGATGCCCATCTGCCGGAGCATACCCATGAGCGCCACGAGGGCCACCCGGGATGCGTTGTCCACCAGGTGGAACATGGATTCGCCGCTGAAGACCCCGCCGACAAATACGCCGTAGAGTCCCCCCACCAGATGGTCCTGTTCGTAGGCTTCCACGCTGTGGGCCCATCCGGCGCGGTGCAGGGCGATGTAGGCGTCGCGCATGGCGGGTGTGATCCAGGTTCCCGATTGCTGCGGGCGCGGTGCCGTTGCGCAGTGGTCGATGACGGCGGTAAAATCCCGGTTGACGCAGATGCGGAACGGTTGGCGCTTCAGCACGCGTTGCAGAGAACGGGAGATGTGCAGGTGGTCGGTCCGCAGGATGCCCCGGGGGTCGGGATGGAACCACAGCACCGGCGAGTCTTCGTCCTCGGGCCAGGGGAAGATGCCGTTCCAGTAGGCGCGCAGAAGGGTTTCCACGCGGAGATCGCCGCCAACGGCGACGATGTCATCGGACAGAGACGCAAATTCCGGTGCATCGTTGAATGCCACAGTGTCTTCCTATCACCATTCGAGCTGCGCGCCAGCCTGCCGTCCGGCAGAAAAAGCCGGAGCGGGGTTTGCCCGGCCATCGTTGCCGGGTTATGAAAGATCTGAACAACATGGGAGGTGAGCAGTATGGAGATGACCCTGAGAAGTATCGCTGATCTGGTTGCCGGGGCGGGAATCCGCGCCGCCCGCGAAACGGGCAACGAGCCGGAACCTGCATTGACGCAACCGGCCGACTGGCCCATCCAGTGCACCGTGGGCCCGGGGCTGGAAGGCGCCATCGCATGCGAGAGCAGGGTGGGCTATGTGAATGGAAGCAAGGGTTGGCTGGTGTATCGCGGCTACGACATTTTTGAACTCTGTGCCCGGGCGGACTACGACGAGGTGTGCTGGTTGTTGCTGCACGGTGTACTGCCGAATCGCCGGGAGCTTGCGGGATTCCGTCAGAAAATCGCCGCCTACCGGCACGTGCCCGGCACACTGCGATTGCTCATGGGATTTCCGGTGGAAAAGATGGCGCCCATGGCGGCCCTCCGTCTCGGGACCAACCTGATGCGCCAGGAATTCACGTTCTGCGACATCGATCCGGACGACGGGGAGAATCGGCGGAACGCCGAAGAGGCCGGCACGGACTGGGTGTCCCTCGACGACGATTCCATTGCGATGGAAACGCCTCCCCTGGGCGGTGCCCGGGCGGTGTACGAGTTTTCGCCCGTTGCTTCCTCGCCCCGCATGCCGGGCAGCGACCTGCAGAGCGCCGATGGACTGGAAGCCTGTTATCACCTGATTGCCGGTATCCCCACCATGGCCGCAGCCATCTCGCGCATCCGCCGGGGTCTCATGCCCATCGATCCGGACCCGCAGCTCTCGCTCAGCGCCAATTTCCTGTACATGCTGACGGGCCGCCGACCGACGGAACTGGAAACCCGCATCATGGATATCTGTTTCATCCTTCATGCCGATCACGGAATGAACGCCAGCACGTTCGCCTGCCTGGTGGTCGCATCCACCTTGTCGGATCTGTACTTCTCCATCGGGGCCGGCATCGGCGCCCTCAATGGACCGCTGCACGGCGGCGCCAATGAACAGGTGCTGTACATGCTGGAGGATGCCCGCCAGAGCGTCAACGTGTCACAGTTCGTGCACGACAAGCTGCAGAAAAAAGAAAAGGTTGTTGGATTCGGGCACCGCGTGTACCGGGCCTACGATCCCCGTGCGCGGGTGCTGGCGCCTCTTGCCCGCCTGCTGTCGCAGAATCATGCCGAAGGGCAATCGCTTTTTGCGACGGCCGAACAGCTGGAGGTCGAAATGGTTTCGCGGCTGGGAGAAACGAAGAAGATTTTTCCCAACGTGGATTTTTATTCGGGCATCGTCTACCGCTGTCTGGGCATTCCCACGGACCTGTTCACCTGTGTGTTTGCGGCGTCCCGGGTTGCCGGCTGGACGGCGCGGACCCTCGAGTACCTGGCGAACAACCGGATTTTCCGTCCCCGGGCGCTCTACATCGGTGATTTCGGAAGGACGTATGTGCCCGTGGACGAGCGGTGACGCGGGCGTCGAATCAGTTTCCGGCGCGTCCCTTGATGCCCTTGGTGTCCTTGGTGATTTTCTGGGCTTTGGCGTTCGGGCGCAGGCTGCGGACGGCCTTGCCGGTGGACCAGATTTCGGAATTGCCGAGTTCGGAAAGCTCCGCATCCAGTTTCTGCTGATAATCCTTTGCCCCGCAGACCTTCAGCACGCGGCGGGTTTCGTCGCCGTTCTTCACCCGTTTGTAGAGTTCCTTGAACACGGGCAGGGTCGCGGCCTTGAATTTCGGACGCCAGTCGAGGGCGCCGCGCTGGGCGGTGGCGCTGCAGTTGGAATACATCCAGTCCATGCCGTTTTCATCGACCAGGCGGATCAGGCTCTGGGTGAGCTCTTCAACGGTTTCGTTGAATGCTTCGCTGGGGGAGTGGCCTGCAGCGCGCAGCACGTCGTACTGGGCATCCATGATGCCGGCGAGGGCACCCATCAGGACGCCGCGTTCGCCGGTCAGGTCGCTGTAAACTTCCTTCTGGAAAGTTGTGGGGAAGAGGTAGCCCGAACCCACGCCGATGCCCATGGCCAGGCAGCGCTGTTCTGCACGGCCCGTGTAGTCCTGATACACGGCATAGCTGGAGTTGATGCCGGCGCCGGACAGGAAGTTGCGGCGGACCGACGTGCCCGAACCTTTGGGGGCCACCAGGATCACATCGACGTCTCTGGGAGGAATGATGCCCGTGTCCTTGCTGTAGACCACCGA
>JAKQNG010000227.1 GCA_029565915.1 Deltaproteobacteria bacterium | reverse complement strand
CGCGCCCGGCCTGTTCGTCCGCGCCGAAATGCCCTTTGCCACGCGGGACGAGGCCCTGACCGTCCCCACGGCGGCAGTCGTGCGGCGCGATGGACAAAGCGGTCTTTTCCAGGTCAGCGCGGACGGACGCGCCCGGTTCGTGCCCGTGACGCCCGGCATTGTGAACGGCCCCTGGACTGAAATCCGCGAACCGGCCCTGACGGGAAGCGTCATCGTCCTGGGGCAGCATCTGCTGAATGACGAGGCCCCGGTCCGCGTGGTGGCGGAGGATGCCCCGGCGCCATGAGCATTGCCCGCTTTTCCGTCCAGCGTCCCGTTTTCGTCAGCATGTTCACGCTGATCGTCCTGATCCTGGGCGGCGTCTCGCTGCTGCGAATCCCGGTGGACCTGATGCCGGACATCACCTACCCCACCCTCACCGTCGCCACCTCCTATGAAAACGCCAGCCCGGCCGAGATCGAGGAACTGATCACCCGCCCCATCGAAGAGGCGATGAGCGCCGTTCCGGGCGTGGAAGAGATCACGTCCACCTCTTACGAAGGGCATAGCCGGGTCCGAATCACGTTCACCTGGGGAATCGACCTGGATGATGCCGCCAATGACATCCGGGACCGGTTGGACCGGGTGATCCCCCGCCTTCCGGAAGAAGCCGATCGCCCGTTTCTGCGCAAATTCGATTTGGCCAGCTTCCCTATTCTGATCCTGGGCGCCTCGGGAAGCATGGACGCGGTCCAGTTGCGTACGCTGATCGACAACCAGGTGAAGTACCGGATCGAAAAGGTGCCCGGCGTGGCGGCGCTGGATATCTGGGGCGGCTATTCCCGGGAAATTCACGTGCTGCTCGATCCGGAAAAAATCAAAGCCCTCGGCATTCCGCTCGACCAGATTCACGACCGGGTCCAAGAGGCCAACGTCACCCTGCCGGCCGGCAACCTGGAAAGCGGTCACCATGAACTGGTCATCCGCACCTCCGGCCAGTTCGTCGATCTCAACCAACTTCGCGACACCGTGGTGGCCGTCCGCGAGGGGCTCCCGGTCCGGCTCAGCGAACTCGCCAAGGTGGAGGACGCCTGGCAGAAGGTCGTTCGCATCGTGCGCGTCAACGGCGTCAACGGCGTCCGCCTCTCGGTGAACAAACAGTCCGGCAAGAACACCGTGGCGGTCGCGGAAGAGGTGCTTCGCGAGGTCGAGGCGATCAACCGCGAAATTCCACAGATTTCCATCGTGCCCCTGGTGGACACGTCGGACTACATCCGGCGCGCCATCGGCAACGCGGGTCGAGGCGCGCTGTATGGCGGACTCTGCGCCATTCTGGTGCTTCTCGTCTTTCTGCGGAACCTCCGCAGCACAATGATCGTGGCCATGGCCATCCCCATATCGATCATTGCGACCTTCATGTTGATCAATTTCGGGGGGTTTACGTTGAACCTGATGACACTCGGCGGCCTGGCCCTGGGGGTCGGAATGCTGGTGGACAATTCGATTGTCGTGCTGGAAAACATCTACCGGCTCCGGGAGGACAATGCGTCACTCGACGGCCAGGAAGGCGCGGTCCGGGGGGCGGACGAGGTGGTGATGCCGGTCATCGCCAGTACGCTGACGACCGTGGTCGTTTTTTTACCCATGGTCTTCGTCCGCGGCATGGCCGGGGTCATGTTCCGCGAGCTGTCGCTAGTCGTCAGTTTCTCCCTGCTGTGCTCGCTGGCAGTGGCCATGACCCTGGTTCCCATGCTGGCCGCCCGCATCCTCCATCCCCGGCATCCTGATCCGACGGCGCAGATGACAGTCCTCGACCGCTTGTTCTGCCTGACCGGCGGATGGCTGGAGGCCTGGGAGAACGGCTAACGGCGACTGCTGCATTGGGCCTTGCACCACCGAGTCGCCGTGGTTCTGGGGGCCATCGGGCTGCTGGCAGGCAGCCTCGCCTTGGTGCCGCTCATCGGCTCGGAGCTGATGCCAGCCAGCGACGAGGGGGAAGTGCGGGTCAA
>JAKQNG010000220.1 GCA_029565915.1 Deltaproteobacteria bacterium | reverse complement strand
CGTTCTTCGCGCCCAGCCGGTAGACCATCCGGACCGCGTGGCGCTTGTATCCGGCCAGCATGCTTTCCCAGCGGTTCCACCACATCTTGACCGGCCTTCCGCCCGTCCGCTGTGCGGCAAGGGCAAGAAAACACTGCACGGTGGCGCCGTCCTTCCCGCCGAACGCCCCGCCCAGGTACGGCCCAATGATGCGCATCCGGTCCATGGGAATGCCCAGGGCGGAGCCGATCTCCCAGCGGTCCCGAAAGGGCGCCTGCGTGGAGACGG
Source organism: Deltaproteobacteria bacterium (assembly GCA_029565915.1). Classification (GTDB taxonomy): domain Bacteria; phylum Myxococcota_A; class Polyangia; order JAAYKL01; family JAAYKL01; genus JAKQNG01. Next base: position 1,742 of record JAKQNG010000220.1, on the reverse strand, counting down.
TGAGGACGATCCTGCCATCGGGCTCCTGCCAGGCGATGCCGTTTTCGGTCTCCAGGAACCCGTGGGATACGACGGGCACCTCGAAGGTTTCCTCGACGACGATGTCGGAATCGGCCAGGCCCTCCGCCGCCGCCCCCTTGCGGATGGCGGACTTCAGAAGGACGTTGCCGGGGTTGTTTTCGTGGACGAGGGGCGCGCCCGACGCCAGGGCTTCGTCGACGCCGAAGACGCCGGGAAGCGGTTCGACGTCCAGGCGGATCAGGGAGAGGGCCCGCTTGAGCGTGTCCGGGTCTTCGGCGATCGCGAGCGCCACGGCATCGCCGCAGTGCCGGACCTTGTCGCCGCACAGGACGGGCTGATCCTTGTGTACGATTCCCTGCCGATTGGTTCCGGGGACATCCTTTGCGGTCAGGACGGCAAAGACACCCGGGAGGTTTTCCGCAGCTTCGGTATGGATCGCGCGAATCCGGCCATGGGGAATGCCGGCCCGCTTTGCACCCGCCCAGAGGAGATCCTCGCCATACCAGTCCGCCGCATACTTCTCCGTTCCCGCCGCCTTGGTTTCCGCGTCTGCCCGCGGCAGACTCTTGCCGATTTCAGGGATGAAGGCCTTCAATGGAGTTCCCTCATAAGAGATACATCCTCTCCGCCTCTTTCAACAGCCCGTCCCGAAATTTCGGGTGGGCCAGCCCGATGATGGCCAGGGCGCGATCCCGGGTCGATTGGCCTTTCAAATTGGCGACACCGTGTTCGCTGACCAGAAAATGCGTGTCCATGCGGGGCACCGTGACGACCGTTCCGGCTTGAAGTTGGGGAACGACACGTGAGATTTCACCCTGTTTGGCGGTGGAATAAAAGGCCAGAATGGATTTTCCTTCCGGCGCGTTGAACGCCCCGCGGACGAAATCCAGCTGCCCGCCGGTTGCGCTGAACTGATATCCGCTCAACGATTCCGCATTGCACTGGCCCAGGAGGTCCACTTCCAGAACGGAATTCACGGAAATCATCCGGTGATTTCTCGCGATCACGGCGGGGTCGTTGACATAAGAAACCGGGTAGGTCTCCATGCTGGGGTTGTCGTTCAGCAGGTCGTAGGTTCTCTTGTCCCCCAGGGCAACCGTGAAGACATTTTTATAGGGATGAAGCGTTTTCTTTCTGCCTGTGATGACCCTCTTTTCGATCAGGTCGACCATGCCGGGACAAAAGAGTTCGCTGTGGAGGCCCAGATCCTTATGTCCCGCAAGTTTCCGGGCAACTGCATTGGGCAGGCCCCCGAAACCGAGTTGGATGGTCGCCCCATCCGGGATCATTTCGGCGATCAACGAGGCGATCGTTTCATCTTCCGGCTCCGGTTCCGGGAAGGGAAACTCCATCAGAGGAACGGAATTTTCCACGACGGCATCCACCTCGGAAACATGGATTTGCGATTCCCCGAACAGGCGCGGCATGTGCTCGTTGACCTCGACCACCAGCCTGCGGCTGCACCGGGCCGCGGTTGTGATGAAGTCGTTGGCTACTCCGAAACTGAAGTATCCCGCCGGGGCGGTCATGTTCGCGATCGCGTCCACGATGTATTTCCTCACGAATCATCATCCAGTTTTCGTGCCGCGCGAACTTCCGATGTCCGGTTTAGATAAGGCGATTCCGTTTGTGCCGTGGACGGTCTTCATCTACATCAGCGAATATTTCTTCTTTACTGCCGTTTACCTCGTCGTGCGCGACATGGAGAATTTGAACAAGTA
>JAKQNG010000218.1 GCA_029565915.1 Deltaproteobacteria bacterium | reverse complement strand
TCGGTGTCCGTATCTCCAGCCGGAGGAACCCAGATGTCCGGTGACGGGTCGTCCTTCGCACAGGCGGACAACCAGATGAGGCACGCGGTGATCACCATTCCGGGCTGTTTCATGGAAGTTCCTCCAGGTCCATCGGCACGGATACGAAGTATACCACCTGTCCGGTGGATTGTCCGGCGACGGACAGCGACGGACAGCGGGTCAGTGGTCTGGGGGTCAGTGGTCTTGACAACATCTGCGGCGATCGGCATCATTTTCCGCACAACGAATCCGTGTCACCCATCAAACCATTGCAACGGCAAATTCCGCTGCAATCTGCACAAGGAGTGTCCATGGCCAGGGCAAAGAAACCCGTGAAAAAGGCAGTGAAAAAGGCGACCGTGAAAAAGGCCGTGAAAAAGGCCCCGGCGAAAAAAGCCGTGAAAAAGGCCCCGGCCAGAAAAGCCGTGACAAAGGCAACGGCCAAGAAGGCGGCTGTGACGAAGCGGACCACCGGGGTGGCAAAATCGGGGCTGACGTCCAGGACGGATCTGATTGTCCGCAGGGTTCCCGCGGCAGTGGCGAAGTTCCTGGACGCGGCCCGGGCGGCAGCGCCGGTACAGAAGGATGTGCGCGCCGCTATCGTGGCCATGACGGCGACCCAGCAGAAGGAAGTGCTGATTGCGCTGCCCTGGTGTTCGGAGCAGGGCGAAAAGGTATTTGCGGAGTTGCGGGCGCTGCGTTCGGACGATGTGCGGATTCTGGGGGACATGCTGATTCGGGAGCGGCTGGACATCGGTTCCCTGCGGGACGCGGGAGAGGCGCTTCTGTTCTGCTGCGATAAATGCTTCAAGCACTTCTGCGACATGTGCGGCTGTCTGCACGATCACCTGCACCACTGCTGCGACGGCATCTGGCCCTGCAAGCCGTGCTGCTGCTGCTGCCGGTGCTGCTGCGGCAGCGTGCGCGTACAGGAAGGCACTGCAACGGCCTTCTGCGCGAGGAAGATCCAGTTTACCGCCGGTGCTTCGGTTGTGCGCTCCGGCTCGACGGCGCAGGTGTCGATCACCGGTGCGCAGGGTCCTGTCGGCATTCAGGGTCCGGATGGGGACAAAGGCCCGCAGGGCGACAAGGGTCCGGATGGGGACAAAGGCCCGCAGGGCGACAAAGGCCCGCAGGGCGACAAGGGATTGACCGGCGACGTGGGTGCGGTTGGCGGTCAGGGCCCGGACGGCAACAAGGGTCCGGATGGCGACAAAGGCCCGCAGGGCGACAAGGGCGCGACAGGCGACAAGGGCGCGACGGGCGACAAGGGCGCGACAGGCGACAAGGGCGCGACGGGCGGTCCGGGGGTGAGTTACACAGGAACGGCGGCCGGGGATACGCTGGTGTGGGATGGAATGACGTGGACCGTGGCACATCGAAAAACCACCGCAGTGAGCCAGTCATTCACCTTTGCCGGATCGTTTCCCGGACCGGAGGTCAGCTCGCCGTTTACGGTGAATTTTCCGACAGCACTGTCCGTGGGCGCTGGTGAGACAGTGGTGGCCGCGGTGTCCGTGAACCTCGGCCAGTACCGGGCGTTCCGCTACAGCTATTCGGTCACTGCATCCAATGTGGTTGTGCACATCTACAATGATGCGGACGCGGAAGTCACCAATGGAAGTACCTGGGCTGGAACGACGGTGGCGATCAACGTCGTTGCCCAGGTCATCTGATCAGTCCCCATGTAGTCAGTCCGCGGCGCGTACGCAAAGATACTGCAGGGAATCCGACTTAAACGCGACTTCCATCGATCCGGTCTGGTTGGCGTGAACCCGCCACTCGTAGTCGGTTGAAAGATCAACCATATAATGGGTTGAGGTGTGCAGTGCGGTACTGACGATTCCGTTGAAAATCCCACTCGTCAGCGCCGGGTTGGATTGTTCCAGATCCACCAGCGTGGCCAGTTCGTTGCGATCCGGCAGCCGCCAGTCGTCAAATCCACCGGTGGTGGCGGCCTCACACGCTGCCAGCGCGCCCTGGAAGTTTGCCGCGGCGCGGAGGTTGCGCTCCCACATGAGCTGCGTGTTCACATCCGTGACCGTGGCGGTTTCCACATGGTAGTCGTTGGCGCCCACATGGCCGAACACATCGCCCTGCACACAACGGGCGCGGGCCGACGCATAGGTCTTGTCCACGAGGTTGCTGCCGCTTTCACCGGTGGCGAAGACCACATACCAGGCATGGCTGTTGCCCGGATCGAGGAGCTGGGACGTGGCGGACCAGAACGCCGCGGTTTCCTGCGAAAACAGCGGATCGATCGCCGGATTTGCGCGACCCGCATCCACAATCGTCCAGAGCTCATGAATATCCGGCAGCCGCCATCCTTCCGGGCAGTAAGCCATCGCCGCTGCCCAGTCCATGGTCGTTGCCGAGGCGTTCTTCTGCCAGGTGAGCCCGGTGACATTGTCGCGGATGGTGCTGCCGTTGTCGGTGTAGTTGCGGGCCCGCCGAGGATCATCATAGTGGCCGTCCTGCCCGTAGAACGCGCTGCCCGGAGCGATGGTGCTGCACGCCACGAGGCCCGCTGCGCCGCCGTTGGAACACTGCTGGTCGGTCTGTCCCGTGCCGGGCCACATGTACGCGATGTCAAATGACACGGGTTCGCACAGCTCGCCGTCGTCGTTGCCATCGTCCAGATAAAAATCGTAGGTGTTGCCTGCCACCAGACCTGCGGTCAGCAGATCCACCGTGCCTTCGGTGGCGCTCGAAGCACTCACCAGCATGCCGGCGATCCGCACATCTGACGGATCGCCCTCCGTTGTGAAGAACGCTTCCGCGTCGTCGTTGATGTCCACGTTGAGCCCATGGCCCTCCATGACCATGTCGTCCATGGCAAATCCCGGCCACGCGAGATCGTATTCGAGGGAAGTGATGTTCACCATGGACGCGGGTGCCATCATGTCCGTGCCGCCGGCGCCGTTGTAGTTCCACACGGCAAAATCCGGTTTTGCGCAGCTCGGCACGCGGTCGGCGGGCAGGGCGAAGGTGAGGGTGTCCACCGCATCGTTGACGCTCCGGCTGGTGACGGCCAGCTCCGCGCCGTCCACCAGGACGCGGCTCCAGGGCTGGAAGTCCGTTCCCGTGATGGTGAAGCTGCCCACAGCCTGCCCCACGGTCAGCGTCGTTTGCGAAAGGGCGGTGATGACCGGGCTGACGGGGGTGGCACTCACAATGAAGGTTGCGGGAGTGGCCACACCGTCCACAGTGGCCGTGTAGCCGTAGGTGGCGGGCACGTCGCAGCTCAGGTTCAGCCCGGAGATGGCGGCCTCGCCGATGACGCCGGTGCTGTCGTCCGTCACGTCCGTGCCGATGCTGTCGCCGTTGAGGCGGAAGGTGACCGTGACGCCGGGCACCGGGTTGGTAAACTGATCGATGACCTGCACGCGGAATTCGGCGAGGGGTGCGCAGGGCTTCAGGCCGGACTGGTTCTGGCCGCCGGTGACGACAATGGCGTCCGGTGCATCCGGCGTGGCCGAGATGGTGATCAGGTCCCAGGGTCCGGCGCCGTGCACCTGCGCGCGCACGATGTAGTCGAGGCCCGTCGTGTGGCCCTGGGTGTAATCGAAGGATGCGCTGCCGTCGCTGTCGGTCACGAGGGCGATGGGACCACCCTCGCCGTTGATCAGGGCCTCACCGTCGTCGGAGACGATGGAGACATCGACGCGCACTCCCGCCTGGGGATTGATGCCGTCCAGCAGCGTAAAGGAGAGGCCGCCGTCCAGCAGCGTATTCACGGTGGCAGAAGGAGCGATCTGGTCGAAGTTGAGGACGCCTCCGTTGTCGCCCTGCACATTAAAATCGACGGCGTCGCCGCAGCCCGTGGCAGTGACCGTGAGGTTGCCCACTTCGCCGGCCACGGCGGTGACGATGGACGTGCCATCCGCGGCGGTGGGCGCGCTGTAAATGGTGTTGCCGTTCAAGGTGCCTGTTTCGCCGGCGCCGAAGCTCCAGTTCACGGTTTCAGCGGCAATCGGATTGTCGTGGGCGTCCAGTGCGGTGACTTCGAGCTGGATGTTCATGGGGCGTCCCACCACACCGTGGGGCACTTCCATTTCGTCCGGCGAGGTGCGCAGCAGTTGGGCGCAGGGCCCGGGGAGCGCGGTGGCGGAGACGCCGCCGATGACCGTGTTGGGGGCCAGGGGGTGGGACGGATTCCAGATAATGGACAGGGAGGTGGCGCCGGCGGCTGCGGGCATGGTCCAGACGGTGGACATCCGGCCGTCGAGGTCGGTGACCAGGTCGCCGGGGTTCTGGGTGCCGCTGCCCATGAAGAACAGGGGAACGCCGGCCACTGCCGCGCCGCCCGACGTCTGCACGGTGCCGGTGATGGCATTGGCCAGGGCGACGGCCACCTCGCCGGACTGGTTGTTCACGCTGGCGTCAAGGGTCACCTGCGCGGGCAGAAGGGCCGTGGCCGTAAACTCCACAAAGGGCACATCGTCCACGGAAACGCGCACGGTGTTGGCGGTGCCGGTGATGCCGGTATAGAGCTGCACCTGCGCCTCGCCGGTGGTCGGGTTGGTGGCCACGGTGGCGTTGCCGTCGCTGTCCACGGTGAAGGCGCCGCCGCCCGCGATGGCGTGGAAGAGCACGTTGGCCGCAATGGGAAAGCCGTCCGCGTTGCGCACCCTGACGACGAGAGGCTCTGCCAGCAGCTCGCCGGCCGTGCCGGTCTGATCGTTGCCGCTGACGATGTCGAGGCTGGCGGGCGCCGTGTCAAAAACAAGGACGATGGTGACGTTGATCACGGTGGTCTGATTGTAGCTGACGATTTGATCGGACAGGCTGCCCATCACGTAGCCCGCATGGCTCACGGAGATGGCGTAGGTTCCAACAGGCAGGTTTTCGAGAATCCAGTTGCCGTCCTCGTCGGTGGTGGTGGAGATCGGTTCGCCGTTGACCATGACCGACACCGCAATGCCCGAATGGTCCGTTTCGTCATCCAGCTCCGCGGTTCCCTGCAGGGTTCCCCGGGCGACCATCAGCGAAAAGGCCACGTCGACCGCCGGTTCATCCACGGTGGCGGTGACATTTGAGATGGTGTGGGGCACGTGGCCCGCAAGGGTGGCCACCACATCCCAGCTTCCCGGTGTGAGGCCGTCGAGCAGGTACGTTCCGGCCTCGTTGCTGGTGGTGGAGAGGACGAGTTCGCTGTTCCAGGTGGCCGTGGCGGTGATGAGGACGCCGGAGAGGTTGGCGGGATTGCCCTCGATGGCCACGGTGCCGGAGATGGAGGTACTGCCGAAGACCAGGCCCGTTGTCGGTACAGTCGTGTTCTGGGCCGGGTTGACGGTCTGATCCGAAACGACCGCGGTGATGTAGTCCGCAAAGGACGCCAGCACCGTGTAGTCGCCGGCGGGAACGGACGAAAGGCTCCAGTTGCCCAGGCTGTCCGTCACTGTGGAAAAGGAGGTGCCCTGCAGGACCACTGCGATGCCCGCGTAATCGGATGCACCGTCGAGGGTGAAGCGGCCGGACAGGGACCCCGTGGATTCATTCAGGAGCACATCCGGAATGATGGTGTCGTTGCCGGCGGTGACGGCCACCGGACTGGTGGTCTGGCTGTCGTAGCCGGCCAGCGAAAACGTGATGGTGTAGGCGTCCGGAACAACGCCTTCAAAGGCAAAGTTGCCCGCTGCATCGGTCACGGTGTCCATTTCGGTGCCGTTCAATACGACCGCGATGCCGCTGTAATCCATCTGTCCCTGCAGCCGGACCACGCCGATGATGCGGCCGGTGGTCGGCAGGTCCGATGCGGTGTCCGTGTCGGTGTCCGTGTCGGTGTCGGTGTCGGTGTCCGTGTCGGTGTCCGTGTCGGTGTCGGTGTCGGTATCGGTGTCCGTGTCGGTATCGGTATCGGTATCGGTGTCGGTATCCGTGTCCGCGTCCGTGCTGCTGTCGCTGTCGTCCACCCCGTTGTCGGACGGCGTTCCGCATCCGGAAAGTGCAACGAATGCAACGCAGAAAATCGCACCGAAAACGTTCATGACAGTGTTTTTACCCATGGTTTGGATGCCTCCCTTTGACAAACGACTTGGTGATATTTGTCATTAACGGTACGCGAATCGCTCCGGCCTGTCCATCGGGATTCATGGTAGACTGAGTGGGAAATGGAGGTGAGGCGATGTTGACATTCCGGATCATTGTGATGACGACCATCGGGCTGGCCGCGGCCTGTTCAGACGCGGAAGACGGCGACGTATCCGGCATGGATGCCGACGCCGATACCGACACCGACACGGACACCGACACGGACACCGACACCGACGGGGACACCGACACCGACACGGACGGGGATTCCCTGCTCGGCGACTGCGCAAGGGACGGGGACTGCCCCGGCGGATCGTGTGTGGAGATCGGCGGTGACGGCGGTTTTGCCACCTGTGCGATTCCGGTGGCCGAGGCCACGGGGCCTTCCACGAGCCCCGAACTCGATGAGTGTGTGACGTCGGAGGACTGCACGCCGCCGGCCCGCTGCTTCTGGCAGGATTTCTCCTCGGGCGTCTACTATGCCTACAACGTCTGCCTGGCCGACGAATGCGAGACCGACGGGAATTGTCCCCAGCCGGGACTGCAGACCTGTGTTCCCGCCGGCGCCTTTCTGCATCCGGTGAGCACCTGTCGCAACACGGTTTGCCATGTCCATGCCGACTGCACGGACGGACCGGATGGCACCTGCCGGCCCTGGATCAACGGTTGTTCCTCCCTGCCCCAGGGATTCGGGGGCCTGCACTGCAGCTACAGCGACGACCCCTGCCGGAGCGACGGGGACTGCGACGGCATGGCCTGCAGGCCTTCCGGGACCGATCTCGATCCGGGATTCATCTGCTCCTATGAGGTATGTCCGGCGAAGTGAGCGGCAGAAACAGGGTGAACACCACGCCGCTGCTGCTGCTTTCCGCCGCGATGTGGCCGTCGTGGGCCGCCGCGATGCGCGCGCTGATGGACAGGCCGAGTCCCGTACTGCCGGTGCTGCTGTGAAAGGGATCAAACATCGATTCGATTTCTGTTGTCGGAATCGGCGGGCCATCATTGTGGATGGCCAGGTAGACGCAGTCCCTGTCGTTGCGCCGGATGGTCCCGGTACGGATGGTGATGTGGCCGCCCCGTTCACCGATGACCCGCTGGGCATTCAGCACGATGTTCATCCCGATCTGGGCAAGCTGATCCCGGTCGCCCCGGGTCGGCAGGGGTTCTTCGGAAATGTCGCAGTGCAGGGCGATGCCGCTTTGCCTTGTCTGCGCGGCGGCCAGATCGCGGATGCGCGTCGCCACGTCCCGCAGGTCGAGGTCCGTCATGTCCGATTCCGCCGGTCGCGCAAAGGACAGGAAGCGATCCGCCACCCGGGACAGCCGGGCGACCTCGGAGCGATGGATGTCCCACAGGGGCCGTTCTTCGGCATCCGCCGGAATCAGTGGTTCGATGACCTCCAGGGTGCCGGCCATGGCATGCAGGGGATTGCGGATTTCGTGGGCGATGCCGGCGACGGTTTCGCCGAGGGCGGACAGGCGTCCCGCGCGGATGAGCTGATCGGCGAGCTGCTGCTGTTCCCGCAGGGATATTTCAAGTCGCTCCCGCTGTCGCCGTTCCCTGTCGGACAGGTGTCCCGCGATGGCACCCACGCTGAAGTACAGCAGAATTTCGAGGATCTTTTCGGTCTCCCTGGCCGGATCGAAATGGTGCAGCAGGAAAAAAGCGTGGGGCAGGTAGGCCGCCGTGACCACCGATGCCGAGATCACTCCTCCTTGCAGTCCCAGCCGAAAGGCCGCGACGACGATGGGAATGTAGTATCCCCGGCGCAGCAGGTCGTGGACGTGATGGACCTCGTGGGATGTGAGGTAGTGCAGGGCGGTGATGAGGGCAATGGGAAGCCACACCCCGTACAGCATGGGGGCGCACCACCATCGCCGGAGGGACATGCCGCGATCAGTCCGGTTTGCGGATGCCATATTTTTCCATCCGGTAGGCGAGCACGTGGCGGGGAATCTTCAGGTGCTCCGCGGTCTTCGACACATTCCAGGACTTCTGTGCCAGCACGCGGACAATCACCTGCTTTTCCAGATCCATGAGGGAAAACCCGTCGTCGGGCAGGGTCACGGGCAGCATCGACCGACCCTCTGCGCCAGTGTCCTCGCTGTCTCCGAATGGCAGATCGCCGGGACGCAGGACGTCGCCCTCCGCGAGCAGCACCAGTCGGCGACAGACGTTTTCCAGTTCCCGGACATTGCCGTTCCACGGATGGCGCAGCAGCGCCGCATGGAGTTCGTCCGATATTGCGAGGGACCGTCCCTTTGCGAACAGCGAGGTGAAGTGCTGTGAGAGGGGCAGGATGTCCTCGGGACGATCCGCCAGCCGCGGCACGTTGAGCTGCACCACATTGAGGCGGTAATAGAGGTCTTCGCGGAACCGGCCCTCCCTGATTTCGTCCGGCAGGTTCCGGTTGGTAGCGGCAATGACGCGGACGTCCACGGATTCCTGCGCATCGCTGCCCAGGGGATCGACCACTTTTTCCTGCAGCACCCGCAGCAGCCGGGACTGGGCGGCCAGGGGCAGCTCGGCAATCTCGTCGAGAAACAGCGTGCCGCCGGATGCCTGTCGAAACCGTCCGATGCGGTCGGCAACCGCGCCGGTGAATGCGCCCTTCACGTGTCCGAACAGCTCCGATTCCAGCAGGGTGGCGGGAATCGCCGCCAGGTTGACCGGCACAAACGGCTGCAGGGCCCGTGGGCTCTGTGCGTGGAGGCGTCGGGCGATGAGCTCCTTGCCGCTGCCGCTCGGCCCGCAGATCAGCGCGGTGGCATCCGATGCGGCGAATCGATCGGTCATGGCCAGCAGTGTGGTCATGGCGGCGGATCGATGAATGATGGGTCGCTCCACCCCCGTGGCGGCCCGGCGCAACGCGTCGAGTTCCTTTGCCATGCGGCGTCGACTGAGGGCCTTCTCCACCACCACGAGCAGGTGGTCCCGGCTGAAGGGTTTGCCCAGAAAATCCTCGGCGCCGAGCTTCATTGCTTCCACGGCGGGCGCCACATCCGCGTAGGCGGAAATGACGATGACCGGCAGATCGACCTTCCTTTGACGCAGCTGCCGCAGGACGTCGATGCCGGACATGCCGGGCATTTTCACGTCCGTGATGACGAGGTCCGGCACCTCCTTCTCCAGGGCGCGCAGCCCTTCTTCGCCGGTTTCGGCTTCGATGACCCGGTACCCGGCCTTCTTCAGGTTGAAGGCGGCGAGCTGTCGTCCGGATGCATCGTCTTCCATGAGGAGAATGACATCGGTCATTGGCTAAACGTATGTCCGCCCGGAGGAAACTCAAGGGCCGTCAGTGCGCCCCGTGGCCCTTGCAGCCGCATCCTTCTTTCGCGGCGCAATCGCAGTTTTCGCCGCAATCGCAGTTCTCACCGCAGTCACAGCCGCCCCCGCCGTCGCAGTTTTCGCCGCAGTCACAGTTGTCTCCGCAGTCGCAGCCGCCGGCTCTGTCTGCGCAGGGACAATCCACATCCGCCGGCGCATCGGACGCTGCGGTCGACAGGTCGGCAACGGCCGGGGCGGTGATCGGGTCGGCGGTGTCCATTTGCGAAGAGCAGGCAACCGCAAACGCGGTGACAGAAATCAACAGCGAAAAGATCATCGGTTTCATGACGGGTTCTCCTTTGTGGTTCGGCATCAGTGCCTGATGCTGGAGCGGTGCAACCCCTGTGCCACCTCGCCGATTCCGGGGGAATGCCGGTAATCCGGTCCGGAGCGGCCGGGGATGCACGGGTATTTGAGAATACTGTGCACGCCGGATGCAGACTATTCTCAACCGGGGATGGCAGAACCGGTGGAAACTGGTATCAGAAGTTGCGATTGGCCGGTGAAATGACCACACTGGGCGCGAACGGATCCGGTAATGGCGAGGATGAAGCGGTATGACGATTGTTGTTGATGATGACTACCATGCGAAGAAGGCCCTCGAAGAAAAGGGGATTTACTGCATCAGCGCCCAGAAGGCGCTGCATCAGGATATCCGGGGGTTGCGCATCGGCATCCTGAATGTGATGCCCGAGGTGCAGAAGTACGAGGTCTCGGTGCTGTATCCGCTGGGGCGGACGCTCATTCACATCCATCCGGTGTGGATCCGCCTGAAGAGTCACACTTATCGGGAGTCCATTTCGAAACACATTGACCGGCACTACGTGGCATTTGACGAAGCGGTGAAGGACCACCACCTGGACGGGCTCATCCTCACCGGCGCCCCCGTGGAGACAATGCCCTTCGAGGAGGTCCGTTACTGGGATGAAGCGGTGGATATCCTCACCTACGCCCGCTCCCACATCGCGTCCACCCTGGGCCTGTGCTGGGGAGGGCTCGCGCTGGCAAAGCTGCTGGGCATCGAGAAGGTCCAGTATCGCGAAAAACTGTTCGGCGTGTTTGAAACCCGCAACATCGACCCGACCCATCCCATCACCGGGCGCATGGACGACGTGTTCTGGTGTCCCCAGAGCCGCCACGCGGGACTGGCCGATGCGGATCTGGAGGCCAGGGCAAAGGAGGGCGCGGTGAACCTTCTGGCATGGTCGGAAGAGGCGGGCTACACGATTTTCGAGAGCGCGGATCACCGGTATGTGGCCCACCTGGGCCATCCCGAGTACGAGGCCGATCGGCTGGTCGAAGAATACATCCGGGATCGGGACAAAGGACTGGTGGACGTGGTCCGGCCGGTGAACGTGAACATCAACAAGCCCCTGAACCGCTGGCGCGGCCACAGCCACGAATTTTACAGCCAGTGGATCAAGTACGTGTACGAAACCACGCCCTTCTGAATGTCCGTCGGGCGTGAACGAAGGTCATCCTGACCGCGTCCGCAAAAAAAGATGGATCGCGGAATCATCCGCTGCCAGGATGCGTTGGCAGGAGCGACGGAAAGTCCGTCCCATTCACCACAGGGAGCATTTTCATGAACAATCCCGAACGGGCAGGGCGTGTGCCGTGGAATTTCATCGCCATCGGGCTGGCGGCCATCTGTTCCACCTTCATTGCGTCCAGCGCCTGGGAGCGCGTGAAGATGAAGCCGCCGGAGCGCACCATCGAAGTGACCGGTTCGGCCAAAAAACGCATCGTGTCCGATCTGATCGAATGGAGCGCCAATCTGGAGACCCGCAACATGGATCGATCCCAGGCGGTGCGGGATCTGGCCGCCCACGTGGAAACCACGCGGAAATACCTGTTGAAGGAAGGGGTGAAGAAGAACGAGATCCGGGTGTCTTCCGTGTCCGTGGAAGAAGAATACGACACCGAATATGCGGGGGTGGCGGAGGAGCGCATCGAGCGGCAGATCTTCCGCGGCTATCACGTGTATCAGATGATCACCGTGAGCTCGAAGGATGTGGCCCTCGTGGAGCGGTTGTCGCGGGAGTCGACGATGCTCCTCGAAACCGGCGTTCCCATTTCGTCCATGTCGCCCAGCTACTACTACACGAAACTCGGTGAACTGAAGATCGAGATGCTCGCGGCCGCGGCGACCGATGCCCGGGAGCGGGCGACGAATATCCTGTCAAAGGCGGGCGGTGCGCGCATCGAGCGGCTCAAGTCGGCGGACATGGGGGTCATCAACGTGAATCCCGCCAATTCCACAGGAACATCGTGGGACGGGAACAACGACACCTCCTCCCTCGAAAAGGACATCATCACCATCGTCCACGTGGTCTTCGAACTGGAATAGCCCGCCCGCGATTCTTCGCGGATGAGGAGATTGATATCGAAACCCTGCCGGAGAGCATCACCTCCATCAACGGCACGATCACCCGCCTGGATCTGGCCCCCTGAACCGGATGACAACCGGGTATCGATGGCTACATTCTGCGCATGAGCGTTTACGACTTCACCATGGTGCGCAACGACGGGAAAGAGGAGTCCCTGTCGGTTTATCGCGGGAAGGTACTCCTCATTGTCAACGTGGCCAGCCGTTGCGGGTTTACGAAGCAGTACGAAGGATTGGAAGCCCTGTGGCGGGACTACCGGGACCGGGGGCTTGTGGTCCTCGGATTCCCCTGCAACCAGTTCGGCGGGCAGGAACCGGGATCGGACGCGGAGATCCTGAATTTCTGTTCGTTGACCTACAACGTGACCTTTCCGCTATTTTCGAAGATCGCGGTAAACGGAAAAAAGGCCCATCCGCTGTATCAGTACCTGAAAGCGCAGGCGAAGGGCGCCCTCGGTATGGAGGCCATCAAGTGGAATTTCACCAAGTTCCTCATCGACCGGGAAGGAAAGGTAGTGGATCGCTTTGCCTCCGCCGACACGCCGGAATCCCTGCGCCCCCGCATCGAAGCACTCCTGTGAACGGCGGTTGCGTCTGGCAGATCAGTTTGACGGAGGGTCGTTTTCGAAGGCGACGGCGAGGATGTACCAGCCGCTGTGGGGAATCCACTGTTCGCCCCAGCGCCAGCGGTGGTTTCCGGTGGTTGCCTCCGGCGGCTCCTCGGGGTTGAAGTCGATGTCCTGCGGATCCGTGAAGCCCGCCGTGATGCCGTTGCAGATGCCCCCCGGCGCGCCCGGCGCCCCTTCTTCGTACACGGCGTTGTTGAAGCCGCGTCCCTGCAGCATGCACACGTCGTAGGGGTTGAGGCCCAGGATCCAGTTGATGCAGCGGGTGGCGTAGTCTTCGAGCTGTTGTGCGAATGCGGCGTCGAACAGCCGCGCTGCCCAGCGGGCCGCCGTGGCCAGGGAGCCGAGCCGCGCGTTTTCGCCCTGCCACCAGTAGCCGGTTTCGTTTTTCTGGGCGATGAAGAAGCTCGGCCGCCGGGTGCCGTCCAGTTCGGTGACATACTGGCGCGGGTAACCGAAGGGATTGGGCGCGTCTGCCGTAATGCGCAGCTCGAAGGTGAGGATCTGCCGGACTCCGTCGCGGACGCGGCTTTTCTGCGGTCCGTCCCCCAGGGTGTCTGCGAAGTTGAGCAGGGCGATCACGGGCAGGCCCGTTTCCGCACCGTGGGAGAACGTCCGCCGTCCGTCGTCTGCCCGCAGCCAGCCGGCGTAGCGTTCGTCGGTGGACACCCGGGCCAGCAGGCTGTCGGCCCGCTTTGCAGCAGCGGCGGCAAAGCGCTGGTCGCCGGTGGCGCGGAACAGCTCCGTGGCGGCCATCAGCGCACAGTAGTCGTCAATGATGTTTTCTTTTCCGTCGTTGCAGTAGGCGAGGTTGTGAGCTTCGAGATGGTCGAATCCCCGGATCGCCGTCTGCAGGTAGGTGGTCGCATCGTAGTCGCGGGACACACCTTTGGCCGCAGCCACGGCCAGAGCCGCAATGGCCATGCCGCCACCCTGTCGCCACGCGCACTGCCATGTGGCAAAGCGCCGTCCGTCCTGGCCCACGTACTCACAGATCATCCGCTTGTGGATATCCGCGGTCCACTGGTCGAACACGGTCATGTAGAAGGCGCCGCCGGGATCCTGCATCCGCACCAGGAAATCCGCGCCGTAGAGGGCTTCCGAAAACAGGCGTCGGGCCATCTTTTCGGTGCCGTGGAGCCCGGCCTCCCGGTTCTTGTGGTTCAGCTCGTCGCTGGCCTTGAACATGCCCCAGACAATGAGCGGGGTGTGCTGGGGGTTCATGAAATTGGCGTAGGACAGGTGAGAGAGGTACTTGCTCACATCGCCGCTGGCATCGTACCAGCCGCCGTGGACGTCCGCAGTTCGATCCTCGCCGAAGATCGGCACTGCCCGATCCGTTGCATCGAATTCGTCGGCGCAGCGCTGGCTGCGGAAATAATACAGCACGTCCGAAATCGTTTCTTCGATGAGCTTGGTCCGGATTTCAAACGGATGGGACAGGTGATGGCCGGCATTCCGTCCATCGGCGACGCGCAGGACATAGCGGCCCGGAGCGGTGAGGGACGAGAAGTCCATGGTGCAGAAGAACCAGTTCTTCCAATGGCTTACGGGTCCGCAGGGCACGATGGGTCCGGAATGGACGACCTGCCCGGTGCGCCCGTCGAGCACATCGAAGGTCTTTGCGGCGGGCGGTTCGGCGCCTTCGCTCCGGAGGATGGCCTGTTTGACGGCAGTGGGAAGATAGCCAAGATGATTGGTCAGGATCTGCATGCGGTCGCTCCAGAATTCGCGTTGGATTGCGTCGTGAGGTTCCTTGTCTCGCGCGCAACAGGTGACGTCATCATGCCCGTTTCAACGCACGCGGGCAAGAGGGGAGTGTCACTTTTCAACGGAAATATCGTAGTTGAGAATAATAATGGCCACGGCCCGGACGCCCTTCAGAAGCGGCTGTCCGCGTATTCCACCCAGCCGCCGGCGGCGACCAGGGCGGCGTCGAATCCGCCGAGGGAGAACGATTTGGACAGCAGCGTCGCACCGTCCCGTTCGAAGTGTACCGTTCCTCTGTCGAGGTCCACCCGGCAGTCCACCGGGGCACCGGCGCACCTTGCAAACAGCTCGTCGATGTCGGCCCCGGGGAGCTCGATGGCCAGCATGCCGCAGTTGAACATGTTCTGCCGGAAGATCCGGGCGTAGCTCTGCGCGATGACCGTCGTGATGCCGTTCACTTCCAGGGCCCAGGGCGCGTGTTCCCGCGACGATCCGCAGCCGAAATTCTCCCTGGTGACAATGACCCCGGCCGATTTGACCGCCGGCGCCTGCGCATCGAAGCCGTCGAGCTTCAGGTCTTCGAGCATGTGCGGTCCCAGGGCGTCCTTGGTCACCTCGGTCAGGTATCTGGCCGGGATGATTTCGTCCGTGTTGATGTCCGAGCGATTGAGAAACAGTACTTTTCCGCCGAATGTCTTCATCGTCTGATTCCTCACTGGATGGTCCGGGGGTCGGTCAGCCGTCCCATGATGCCCGAGGCCACGGCGCTCGCCGGGCTCATCAGGTGTACCATGCCGCCTTTTCCCATGCGGCCGTTGAAATTCCGGTTGGTGGTTGCCGCGCATACTTCGCCGGGCGCCAGCACGCCGTTGGACATGCCCAGGCAGGCGCCGCAGGTGGCATTGGTCACCATGAATCCCGCCTCGGACAGGACGTCGAGGAGTCCTTCCTTCATGGCCTGACGCCAGATGGCGGTGGTTGCCGGGGCCACGATGCCCCGCACCCCTTCGTGCAGCCGGTGTCCTTTGGCCACGGCGGCCGCTTCCCGCAGGTCGGAGATCCGGCCGTTGGTGCAGCTGCCGATGTAGACCTGGTCGATCCGGTGTTCGCCCAGCTCCCGCAGGGGGAATACCTGATCGGGCTTGTAGCCGGTGGTGGCCAGGGGTTCGAGGCCGGAGAGATCGATGTCGATGACCTTTGCGTACTCCGCGTCGTCGTCCGACCACCAGGCGCGGAAGGCAGACAGGGCCTTTGCGCGATCATTGCCGTATTCCGCCGCGATGAAGGGCCACAGATAGTCGAGGGTCGTTTCGTCCGGCATGCAGATGCCCGACGTAGCGCCGCATTCGATGGCCATGTTCGAGATGGTCATGCGCTCTTCCATGGTCATCGATTCGATGGCTTCGCCCCGGTATTCGATGACGTGGTCAGTGGCGCCACCCATGGTGATCCGGCGCGTGATTTCCAGGGCCACATCCTTGGCGAACACCTTGCTGCCCCGTTTCCCCGTGAGGTTGACGCGAATGGTTTTCGGCTCGCGGAACGCGCACACGCCCTTCAGGATGCCCACTTCCAGATCCGTGGTGCCCACGCCCGCCGCGAAGGCACCGAAGGCCCCGTGGGTGCAGGTGTGACTGTCGCCCATGATCACCGTGTTGCCCGGCCGGATGAAGCCGTTTTCGGGAAAGAGGGCATGGCATACGCCGTTGCGGCCGATATCGAAGAAATCCCTGATGCCGTGGCTCTTTGCCCACTCCCGCATGATTTTCGACTGGATGGCACTCTGGGTGTCCTTGGGCGGATTCACGTGGTCGATGACCGCCTTGATTCTCGACGCGTCGAACACCCGATCCTTGTTGCGCCACTGCAGGTCCGCGATGGCGATGGGGGTGGTGATCTCGTGGCACATCACCACATCGAGGGACAACACCTTTGTTCCGGTGAAGGGTTCATTCTTCAGGTGGGATGCAAATACTTTTTCTACCAGTGTCTTTCCCATGTCGGTCAGCTCTCCTTGCGGGATTCTTGATCCTTGTAAATCTTGTAGTTGATGCTGTCGCTCAGGGCCCCGAGGCTCGCCTCGATGATATCGGGCGAAACGCCCACCGTGGACCAGATGTCTTCACCGTCCCCGGATTCGATCAGCACCCGCACGTTGGCGCTGGTGCCGTCGTGGCCGTCCAGCACGCGGACCTTGTAGTCCAGCAGGTGGACGTCATTCAGGCGGGGATAGAATCGCGACAGGGCCTTGCGCAGGGCTTTGTCCAGGGCATTTACGGGGCCGTTACCGTCGGCGGCCGTGTGTTCGAATTCGTTGCCCACCTGCACCTTCAGCACCGATTCCGCATAGCGGGTGCCGTCGTGGCTGAACGAGTCGTTCACCTTGGCATAGGTGATCTTGAAATAGGGAATGAACCGGCCCAGCTCCGCCAGCAGCATCAACTGAAAGGAGGCCTCCGCGCCGTCGAACTGGAAACCTTCGTGCTCCAGGGTCTTGATGCGCTGGACGAAGTCGGCGCTGAATTTCCGGTCGTCCCCCAGATCCATGCCGAATTTCCGGGCCATATAAAGGATGTTGCTGCGGCCCGAGAGTTCGGAGATGATCACGTCCCGCTCGTTGCCCACCAGTTCGGGGGCGATGTGTTCGTACATCCGGGCGTCCTTCAGCACGCTGCTCACGTGGATGCCGCCCTTGTGGGCGAACGCCGACTGTCCCACAAACGGCGATCGGTGATCGGGCACCTGGTTGGTGACTTCGTCGAAGAAGTGGGACAGGGCCGTCAGCCGGTGGAGGTTGCCGTTGGCGGGGCCCATGTTCCAGCCGCGCTTCAGGATCCCGTTGGGGATGATGCTGCAGAGGTTGGCGTTGCCGCAGCGCTCGCCGATGCCGTTGATCGTTCCCTGCACCTGCATCGCTCCGGCGTCCATCGCCGCGAGGCTGTTGGCGACGGCCAGTTCCCCGTCGTTGTGGGCGTGGATGCCCACCCGGGTCCGCACGGCAGCGACCACTTCCTGCGTCATCCGCGTCACTTCGTCCGGCAGGCTGCCGCCGTTGGTGTCGCACAGGATCAGCCGGGTTGCGCCTCCCCGTTCCGCCGCCTGCAGCATCCGCAGGGCAAACGCCGGGTTGTCCTTCCAGCCGTCGAAAAAGTGTTCGGCGTCAAAAAAGACTTCCCGTCCCGCCTGTGCCAGAAACGATACGGATTCGAAAATCAGCCGCTCGTTCTGGTCGTCCGTGAGGCCGAGGCTTTCCCTTGAGTGAAAGTGCCAGGTCTTGCCGAAGATGGTGACGACGGGGGCGCCTGACGCGAGGAGGCGGTTCAGGTTGTCGTCCGTGGCCACGGCTTCCGGATCCCGGGCCGTGGAACCGAATGCGCAGATTTTCGCGTGGTGCAGCTTCAGTTCCCTGACCCGTTGAAAGAACTGCTCATCCTTGGGGTTGCTGCCGGGCATGCCTCCTTCGATGAAGTCGATGCCGAACTCGTCCAGCTTTCTCGTGAGGGCCAGCTTGTCCTCCACGGATACATTGATGTAGCGGGCCTGGGTGCCGTCCCGCAGTGTGGTGTCGTAAGTTTCGATCCGTCGTGTGTTCATTGTGGGTGCGCTTCCGGAGCGGCCTGGTTATCGTGTGGCCGGTTGACTCAGGAGGCCGCCATCTTACCCGGATTGCCGTTCAAATCAAACTTTCAATGTCGGCCGGCGGCAGGGACAGGCACAGCGCGCAGCGACGGGACCGGCACCCTGGTCCAGGACGGGATACACACAATTGTTAGTCATGACTTAAATAATTGAAAATATTGAAAATATTCAATTCGCTAGTCCATCCGCCGACGCGGCGGACCAAGTGATCTTTTTTCATTTCATTCTTTACTTTCCATTCAGTTCTGATGCATACATTTTTGCGCCCACCGGTAAAACGGAAACGCCGGATTTCAGAGGCGTTCCAAACTGTTAGATATGACTAACAGGTTGCCGCGGGCGGTTCAGATGCAGATGAGTTCCCCGTAACCCCCATGAATCGAGGTAAGGCATGAATGAGAATCTCGAAGCGGTCGTAAAGGAAGTCTGTCAGAAGTACGGCAATGACAGCGCGCGGATGATGGATATCGTCGGCGAAGTGCAGGCGCGGGCGGGCAGTGTTTCCCGTCCGGCCATGCAGCTCATCGCGCGGATGGTCTCCGTCGGCGAGGTGGACGTGGAGAGCGTGGTCACGTTCTATGCGCATTTCTCTTCGCAGAAGAAGGGAAAGGTCGTTATCCGCCTGTGCAACGATTACGTGGACCGGATGTTCGGCGCCGACCGGGTCGCCGCGGCCTTCGAAAAGGAATTCGGCATCCGCTTCGGCGAGACGACGCCGGACGGCCTCGTGACGCTGGAATATGCACCTTGCATCGGCATGTGCGATCAGCCGCCCTCCGCGTTGATTAATGATCGGGTGGTGACCTGGCTGTCCACGGACATGGCCACGCGGATTGCAAAGGCCATCCGGCAGGACGGCAACATCGACAGCCTGCACCTGCCGGTGGGGGACGGAAACAACGCCCATCCGCTGGTTCAGAGCATGGTGCACAACAACATTCGCGAAAAGGGCAACGTGATTTTTGATGCGTTCACACCCGGCGCGGCGCTGAAAAATACGCTGGCCGAGACGCCGGTGGAAGTGATCAAGAACATCAAGGCTTCCCGGTTGCGGGGGCGCGGCGGCGCCGGGTTTCCCACGGGTATGAAGTGGGAGTTCACAAGAGGGGCCGAGGGAGATGAAAAATTCGTGCTGTGCAACGCGGATGAAGGCGAACCCGGCACATTCAAGGATCGGGTGGTCCTGACCGAAGCACCGCACCTGATGTTCGAGGGCATGACCGTGGCCGGCTACGCCATCGGGGCGAAGTACGGCATTGTGTATCTGCGCGGTGAGTACGCCTACCTGAAACGCTATCTCGAAGACGTGCTGGCACAGCGCCGGTCCGCGGGCCTGCTGGGCAGCAACATTCTCGGGAAAGAGGGCTTCCAGTTCGACATCCGCATCCAGATGGGCGCCGGCGCCTACGTCTGCGGCGAGGAAACCGCGCTCATCAGCTCCTGCGAGGGCCTGCGGGGGGATCCCAAGAACCGCCCGCCGTTCCCGGCGCAGGAGGGCTATCTCCGCCGCCCCACGGTGGTGAACAACGTCGAGACGTTCTGCTGCGTGGCGCGCGTGCTCGAGCAGGGCGCCGGCTGGTTCGCGCAGCTCGGGTCGAAGGGGACGAGCGGAAGATC
>JAKQNG010000217.1 GCA_029565915.1 Deltaproteobacteria bacterium | reverse complement strand
TCGGTGTCGGTGTCGGTGTCGGTATCGGATCCGGGTACCGGGCCATTATCCGGATCGGAACAGGATAAAAGGACAACGGATAAAAACAGCCGGATCAGCATTCTGTTCATCAACAGCAGCGCTGCAGAAGTGAACCGATGGTGTCCCGGGTGCATGGTGCAGTGATATGCCGTCGAGAAGCGAAGTGCAACCGGTTGGTTGACGTGACGAGCATGGCAACTGCTGCCCTGAACGAAAGATTTTTCCCCATTTCATCCAGAATCGGGTACACTGTCGTTAAAACGCTTTAGCCATTGTCCTCCGGAGGTGCGTTTCATGAAGTGGCTGTTCTTTCTGATGTCCCTGTCGCTGGTTGCCGCGGGTTGTTCAAGCGATGTGGGGCGCCCTCCCGGCGCACCGGACAGCGACACGGATGTCGACGGCGACAGCGACACGGATGCCGACACCGACACGGATAACGATACCGACAGCGATGCCGACACGGACAGCGACAGCGATACCGACGCGGACACCGATACCGACACCGACAGCGACACGGACGGCGACACCGACACGGACGGCGACACCGACACGGACAGCGACACCGACACGGGCTGCGACCGGGATTTCATGTACGTGGAAGGCACACGGATTTACGACACCAACTGCAACGAATTTCTGCCGAGAGGCGTGAACCTGCAGTACGGCGACTATCCCCCGGACAAAATCCAGTCCATTCCCTACATCGCGCAGGTCCACGCCAACATCATCCGCCTGCAGATCCGGCTGGAGACCACTGCCAACGAGTTCCGGGATGCCGTGGAGGCCATTGTCGATAATCGAATGATCGTCATGCCCATGATGTGGGATGCGAGCATTACCTGCGGCACGGATCCCCAGGCGGTCCGCAACGCGGTGAGCCGCTGGACCGGCACCCACCTCGACGTACTGACGGATCCCGATCTGGAAAAATACCTGCTCCTCAACATCGCCAATGAATGGGGCGACTACTACACCACGCAGAGCGCATGGGTCGACATCTACAGGGAAGTGATTCCCACCCTGCGGGACGCGGGCATCCGGGTGCCTCTGGTGGTGGATTCCCTCGACTGCGGCCACGACATCGAGGTGTTCGGCGGCGGCCGGGGACAGCAGGTGATCGACGCGGATCCCCTTGGGCAGGTTATCTTTTCGGTACACGGCTACTGCGAATGGGACAGCGCTTCTCTCGCCACCAATTTCGCCACCATGAACGGTTACGGTTATCCCTGGTTGCTGGGCGAATTCGGCCGATCCAACCACATCGTCTGCGACAGGGGCGCCGACCACTTCGGCATCATGAGCCGGGCTGCCGACAGCGACATCGGCTGGATGGCATGGTCGTGGAGGGGCAACGGGTCCGGCGAATGGATGCTGGACATGAACAACACCTACGATTCATTGAGCCTCACCACCCACGGCAACGACATCGTTTACGGCGAAGACGGCCTGATGGACACCTCCCTGCGGGCCACCTGCTGGCCGGATTTCTAGAGGAGCGAAAAGAGGGAATGGACCTGGCGGGACAGCGGGGCGAGGCCGCAGCCATCGACCGTTTCCGCCACGTCCGCCTGCGTTGCGCAGGAGCTGGACGTCCCGTCGAGATCGAGGCCGCACAAGGGTTCGGGAATGTTTTCTGCGGCGGCGGACGCGGGATAGAGCGAACAGATGCCTTCTTCGTCATCGGCGGAGAGGTCGCGAAAAATGTTCCCGGCGGCGGTGGCGCCGTACATCACTGCGGATTCATCCGCGCTGTGGTCAAGACCCAGGGCGTGGCCGATTTCGTGGGTGAGCACGCTGCGCAGATCGTAAGCCCCGGCGTCCGTGCCGGCGCTGCTCAGATCGGCAAAGGTGAAGAAGGCGCCGTTGATTTCGATGTCCACGTCCGCAATTCTTCCTTCTCCGTCGTAGTGGATCACCGTCTGAGCCACGGCAGACAATTCCCAGTGCCACTCTTCCACCTCTTCGCGAAACACAATCAGGTTCACGTTGCCCCGATCCGTATGGGCTGCCACTTCATCCACGGTGGCCGGCGACGTCTTTTCAAACCGGACACCGGCGCAGGGAACCTCCTGCCAGGTGCGGAAGGCCGCGTCCACCGCTTCTTCCACACGGGCCGGTTCCATGTCGTCACTGCCCCTTGCACTGATGGAATACATGAACGCGGGCGTTTCCCATGTCAGGGGCACCATTGCACCGTCCGCTCCGTCCCGCAGGGCCTGTGTCCAGGCAAGGGCCGGCACCGCGGCAGAGAGAACGGATAAAAGGAGCAGGAGCTGAATGGTCCGGGGCTTCATGGGTGACTCCATTGCGTCGAACTGCCGCGCATCCTGCCATGGCAGACAATGAAAGAATATTGAAAATGATGGCACCAGAAACGGCGCCTCCGGGTACACTGTTTCATAAATGAAATCGGCATCATTAAACCCTCCCAAAGGACATCACCCATGAAATGCCATATCGCCCTGTTTTCCATGTGCCTGTTGTCAATCGGGGCTGCCGGGCCCGTTGCTGCCCAGTCGGATGACGCGAAGGCCGCGTTTGAAGAGGGCAAGCGCCTCTTCGCGCAGAAGAAATACGCGGATGCAGCCGACCAGTTCCGGGCGGCCTATGAATTCCGGGAGTCGTGGAAGCTGCTGTACAATATCGGCCAGGCGGAGGCCGCCGCCACCCGGTACGGACTGGCGATGGAGGCCTTTGAGCAGTATCTCGCCGAGGCCGGCGACGAAATCGACGAAGAACGCCGCAACGAGGTTCTGGAAGAAATCGTCCGCCTGCGCAACATGGTGGGGGAACTGTCCGTAACAGGTCCGGAGGGCGCCACCGTGAAGGTGGACGGCATGAAGAGAGGCACGTTGCCCATGGCGGGAACCATCGCCGTTTCAGCCGGAGTGGCCCACCGGGTGGTGGTGGAGCTGGATCGGGCAGTCCTCCTGGATCAGGAAGTCCGCATACGCAGTGGAAAGGAACAGCGTCTGGAGGCAAAGGCGCCCATCCCGACGGACGACGCGATCCCGTCCATTGTCGCCGGCACGGATACGACAACGGAACAGGAATCGCCGCCGGACGAAGTCCCCGGACGGGCCATGCGGGCATGGGGCATCGCGTTGAGCAGTGCGGGCGGCGCCCTGCTGGTGGGCGGGATCGTCACCGGCAGTCTGGCCCTGTCGCGGCAGAAGAAGCTCGACGACCGCTGTGTGGACGGCGTCTGTTACGGCGGGGACACACAATCGATCGAGGACGGACGCGATCACCTGGCCCTCGCGACGGACATTCTGTTGCCTCTGGGTGGGGCTGTGGCGGCAACGGGGCTGGTGCTGCTGATCGTCCATGCAGCCCGCCGGTCTGAATCGGCGGTGTCTGTCCAGCCGCTGGTTCACAGGAACGGAGCGGGATTCGTTGTGGGAAGGAGGTTCTCCCTGTGATGCGCACTATTGCATTGTCTGCGTTGTTCATCCTGTGCGGATGTCAGGCCATTCTCGGTGAAAGCTATTCTCATGTGGACGGACCGGCGCCGGACGGAGACGCGGATTCGGATTCGGACACGGATTCAGACACTGACACCGATTCAGACACTGACACCGATTCAGATTCAGACACGGATTCAGACACTGACATGGATTCAGACACTGACACGGATTCAGATTCAGACACCGACACCGATCTGCCGGCCGCCTGCGATCCGCTGCAGCTGTCCGGACACCTGCAGATGGAAAACCTCGACCGGGGCCTGGTGGCGGTCAGGGTGAGCGATGGCACCTACGTGGGCTGGCGGATGCCGGCCCATGAGTACAACCCGGACGATCCGGCGTCGGTGGTTTACCGCCTGTACAAAAACGGCGAGTTCGTCGCATCCGTCGAAGACAGCACGAATTATCTGGATGACGATGGCGGAGACGGCGACCTCTATTCGGTGAGCGCGGTGATTGACGGGGCGGAGTGTCCCCGATCTGCCGAGGTGGAAGCACTGGAAGAGAATTACCTGCGCATCCCCATTTCACCGCCGGCTTCCCAGTATGCCGCCTCGGACGCCAGCACCGGCGATCTGGACGGGGACGGCGCCCTCGATATCGTCCTCAAATGGGAAGGCGCATCCTTTGACAACTCCCAGACCGGCACGGCGGACCCGGTCTTTCTGGACGGCATTCGACTGGACGGCACATTGTTGTGGCGCATCAACCTGGGCATCAACATCCGGGCCGGCGCCCACTACACACAATTCGTTGTTTACGACTTTGATGGCGACAGTCGTGCCGAAGTGGCCGTCAAGACCGCGCCGGGCACAATCGACGGTCTGGACAGTAATCTCTCCATGGGTCCCGCAGCCACGGACGACAACAACGCGGACTACCGCAACGCGGACGGCTACATTCTCACCGGCCCAGAATACCTGACCGTGTTTGACGGCATGACGGGCGCGGAGCTGGCAACGGTCGATTTCCTGGTGGCCCGGGGAACCGTGTCCGCCTGGGGCGATCCTTACGGAAACCGGGTGGACCGCTTTCTCGGCAGTGCGGGCTTCGTGAGCGATCAGGGCGGCAATGGCATCGGCAGTGGACGGCCGGCCATCCTGATGGCCCGCGGATACTACACCCGTGCCACCCTGGGCGCCTGGAGCTGGCGGGATGGAGCGCTGACAAACCTGTGGATCGGCGACAGCAACAACACAGGGGACGCAGGAATGGTCGGCCAGGGCGCCCACTCCATGGCGGTGGCGGACGTGGACGGGGACCTCGCCCAGGAAATTGTGTACGGCGCAGCCACCTGGGAGAGCGACGGACACATGAAGTGCAGCACGGGATACGGTCACGGAGATGCCCTGCACGTAACCGATCTGATTCCGTCAAGGCCGGGCCTTGAAGTCTTCATGCCCCACGAGGACGATACGATGCCCACCTGGGACATCCACGACGGCGCCACCTGCGACATCATCCACGACAGCGGGATCACCGGTTCGGACAACGGCCGGGGCGTGGCAGCGGATGTGATAGCGGGAAACGGTGCGGCGGAACTGTGGTCGGCGATCGATACCAATACCCGTTCCTGTGAGTCCGGCACAATGACCGGAGGAATAACAGCGGCCTCCATCAATTTTGTCATCTGGTGGGATGCGGATGCGCTGCGGGAACTGGAAAATGGAACGAGTATCACCCGGGTGGATGGC
Source organism: Deltaproteobacteria bacterium (assembly GCA_029565915.1). Taxonomy (GTDB): domain Bacteria; phylum Myxococcota_A; class Polyangia; order JAAYKL01; family JAAYKL01; genus JAKQNG01. The sequence continues at coordinate 769 of JAKQNG010000217.1, read as the reverse complement.
GAAACGCTGTTGGCCGCAGATGGTTGCGCGGCGAACAACGGCACCAAGTCCACACCGGTTCTGACCGCGGACCTCCTGGGGGACTGGCGCGAAGAGATCATCTGGCGGGAGACGGACAACTCGGCACTGCGGCTGTACACCACCACGGATGTGACGGATATCCGGCTGTTTACGCTGATGCACGATCCCCAGTACCGGATGCAGGTGTCGTCTGAACAGACCGGCTATAACCAGCCTCCCCATCCGGGATTCTTCATCGGTGACGGCATGGCGCTGCCGCCGGTTCCCGACATTCACGTTCGATAGGCCCGGCGATCTCCGCAACCGCCTGCGGCCAATCCGGTCCCCATTGCTGGGAGTGATGTTTTGCGGAGGTTGGCGGCGGGCGGTTTTCTGGATGATGCGAACCGGTTCCGCGTTGCGGGCGGGGTGTTCGGAGCGCAATTCGTGAACAATTCGACGGGGCAGGAGGCGGGCAGGTGAGCAGTTTTTCGTCACAGCGCAGACCACGCCATCGCGCGGTCGTTTCATCGCCGGGTTCGACGTGACGTGATGGCTGCGGCGCTCTACGCCGCCAGTTCAATGAGCGGCGGTCGGTACGAGCCCACGGGAAATTCCACATAGTAGTTGCCGGCACGGTACGCGGCAGATGCCAGCCAGTACGCGGCCAGGAATTCCTTCAGCTCTGCTTCGAACCGCGCGGCGAGCACCGGACACGAGCAGTGACACAGGGGCATCTTCGTGCGCTCTTTGGGATTTCGCGGACGGC
>JAKQNG010000321.1 GCA_029565915.1 Deltaproteobacteria bacterium | reverse complement strand
CATCAGAGGTTATCTTCCTGTTTCCTGTTTCCTGTTTCCTGTTTCCTGTTTCCTGTTTCCTGTTTCCTGTTTCCTGTTTCAAACATCTTGAACCGCCTCGCTCTCCCCCGTTCATCAACGGTGTTGAATGGATTTCCGGATTATTTGTTTCGTGTGCATGGCAAATATACCACCATCGTTGCATGTGCGTCCAGGGGAACAAAAGTGACAATTCTGTCCAGTATGGCTTCAGCGATTCCGACTGCACTGCAGCGGAGTGGCCATTTTCTACCGGAACAATGGCGGGGGCTTTACAAATGTCGGATGTCGGGCGGACGTTTTTCCCCCGACCGGGGCCCTCGCCGAGATTTTGCAGAGCCAGCACCAATACGAGGACAATATTCGGGGTGCATTCCGGTATCTACCCCGGGAAATGACTCCCAGCGATGATCGAAGTCGGAGCGGGGCTATCCGGACAGATGGTCGACCAGCCATTGGAGGTGGCGGCCGTCCGGGATCGCGGGGTTCATGCGGGGCGGAGGCGTTCCAGGTCTCTGAAGAAGTCCGGGTAGGATTTGTTGATGCTGTCGTCCCCGTGGATGTGGACCTGGTCCTTCGCGCGCAGGGCGGCCACGGCAAGGGCCATGGCCATCCGGTGATCCCCGTGGGCGTCCACGTCACCGCCGCGCAGGGGTCCCCCGGTAATGACCATTTCATCCCCTTCGATGCGGATGGTCAGTCCCAGCTTTCCAAACTCCTCGATGATGGCGGCTCCCCGGTCGCTCTCCTTGGAGGAGAGCCGGTGCACGCCCGCAATCCGGGTGGTGCCCCGGCAGTGGGCCGCCAGGGCCGCCAGGGGCGGAAAGAGGTCCGGACAGTGGGTTGCATCAAACGAAAAACCGTTTAATTCTGATTGGTTGACAGAGACAGTATCCTTATTGATACGGACGTCTGCACCCGCCATTTCCAGTGCTTCGATGATCCGGCGGTCCGCCTGGGAATCCGCCGGGTTCAGTCTCTTTACCGATACCTGCCCGGCCAGGGCGCCGGCCACCAGCAGGAACGACGCCCCGGACCAGTCCCCTTCCACGGTCATGGTGAACGGCGACAGGACCTGGTTCCCCGGAATCCGGAAAGTTTCCAGATCGTCGCCCACCTCCATGCGCACGCTGATGTCCCGCAGAAAACCAACAGTCATTGCCACGTAGGGCCGGCTCTTCAACCCCGGCGCGCGGACGACGGAATCGCCTTTGCAGTGGGGCAGCGCGATGAGCAGGCCCGTGAGGAACTGGGAGCTGGTCGTGGCATCCACGGTAACGTCGCCCCCGGTCAGGGGACCCCGGACGCGGACCGGCGGCAGACCGTTCGCGGTGGTGCAGGACGCACCCAGGGTGCACAGCGGCGAGACGACCATGTCCGCCGGACGGGACTGGAGGGACCCCCGCGCCCCGAGGGCAATTTCCCGGTCGAACAGGGCGGCCACGGCGCTGAACATCCGCAGGCAGAGCCCCGCCTCCCCGCAGTCCACAACGCTGGCGGGCGGATTGATGCGCCCCGATATCGCATAGCCATCATCCGTGCGCCGCACCATCGCCCCCAGCCCTGCCGCCACTCGGAGTGCACTCTCCACGTCGTCACAGGCCGTTCCCATGGAAATGCGGCTTTCGCCGTCGATGAGGCAGGCCGCCGCCACCGCCCGCTGGGCGACACTCTTGGAAGGAGGCGCGGCAACGTCTCCGCGCAGGGTTCCGGGAAAGATGGTTTTCATGGTGTCATCCGCGGCTACTGCCGTCGGAAAAAGGAGGTTATCCGAGGCGTTTCCGCAGAGCGTCCAGTTCTTCCTTCAGCTCTTTGGGCAGCTTGTCCTTGAAGATGGGATAGTGGTTCGTTTCAATATCCGCAAGTTCCTTTTTCCATCCGTCCACATCCACGGACAGGAGTTCCTTCATGTCGGCCTCGGACACGCCGTCGGGACGCGAGATGCCGTCCACGGTGGGCATGATGCCGATGGGCGTCTCCACGGATTTGCCGGACACGCCGTCGCACTGGCCGAACACCCACGCGAGCACGCGGCTGTTTTCGCCATAGCCCGGCCACAGCCACTTGCCTTCCGCGGTCTTGCGGAACCAGTTGACGAAGAAGATCTTCGGCAGCTTTGTCGCATCGGCCTTTTTACCGATATTGATCCAGTGCTGGAAGTACTCGCCCATGTGGTAGCCGCAGAAGGGCAGCATGGCAAACGGATCGCGCCGCACGGTGCCCACCTTCAGGTCCAGGGCCGCCGCGGTGATCTCGGAACCCACAATGGAGCCCATGAACACGCCGTGGACCCAGTCCGTGGCCTGATGGATCAGGGGGATGGTGGAGGGCCGGCGGCCGCCGAAGAGGAACGCGTCGATGGGCACACCCGCCGGGTCTTCCCAGTTGTCGGCGATGCTGGGGCAGTTGGAGGCCTTTGCTGTGAACCGGGCGTTGGGGTGGGCCGCCGGCGCCTGCTGCTTGTTGCCCTTGTCCTGCACCCACTCGTTCCCCTTCCAGTCAATCAGTTTGCCGGGGGCGTCATAGCCGATCTGCTCCCACCAGATGTCGCCGTCCTCCGTGAGGGCCGCGTTGGTGAAAATGGTGTCCTTTTCGATGGAGTGCATGGCGTTGGGGTTGGAATCCATGCTGGTGCCCGGGGCCACACCGAAGAAGCCCGCTTCCGGGTTGATGGCATACAGCCGTCCGTCCGCGCCGAACTTCATCCAGGCGATATCGTCGCCCACGGTCTCCACCTTCCAGCCGGGCAGGGTGGGGACGAGCATGGCCAGGTTGGTCTTGCCGCAGGCGCTCGGGAACGCGGCGGCCACGTGCTTCACTTTTCCCTCCGGATTCGTGATCTTCAGGATGAGCATGTGCTCCGCCAGCCAGCCCTCGTCCCTGGCCATCACCGAGGCGATGCGCAGGGCGAGGCACTTTTTGCCCAGCAGGGCGTTGCCGCCGTAGCCCGACCCGTAGGACCAGATGGCCCGATCTTCGGGAAACTGGGCAATGTACTTCTTGTCGAGGGGCGCGCAGGGCCACAGGCCGTGATCGCTCTCGCCGGGCTGCAGGGGCTTGCCCACGGAATGGAGGCAGGGAATGTACTCGCCATCCGCGCCAAGGTGTTCCAGCACCTTTGTGCCCACCCGGGTCATGATCATCATGTTGATCACAACGTAGGGACTGTCAGTGATCTCGATGCCGATCTTGGCGATGGGGGAACCCACGGGGCCCATAGAGAAGGGGATGACATACAGGGTGCGTCCCTTCATGCAGCCCGCGTACAGTCCGCTCATGGTCTTCTTCAGCTCCACCGGATCGATCCAGTTATTGGTGGGGCCGGCGGCCTCTTTTGTCTTCGCCGCAATGTAGGTGCGGTTCTCCACCCGGGCCACGTCCGACGGATCACTGCGGAAGAGGATGCTGCCGGGGCGCTTGGCCAGGGGCTTGGCCACACCCGAATCCAGCAGAAGCTTGACCAGATCGTCGTACTGTTTCTGAGAACCGTCGCACCATTCAACGGCGTCCGGTGTGGTGAGGGCGGCGATTTCGTCCACCCAGGCGATGAGCTTCTTGTGTTTCGTGGGAGCTGTGGTCATTGAATGTCTCCTTGTCGGTTGGAAATATCCTGTTCCGGATAATTGTCTCCTGTGGTTCTGTCAATGCGAATGCCGGAAATCAGCCGGATCATCCGCTTTTCACCTTGCACACGGCCTCGTGGATGTTGGTAAACAACTGCTCCAGCCGATCGTGGGGCACCGAACTGAAGGCCAGCCGGATGAGCCCGGACAGGACGATGACGCCCGTGTCGAACTCGTTGAGCAGCACGTTCCGCACGGCCTCCGGATCCGCGCCCTTCAGCTTCACGCACATGAAATAGCCCGAGTTGAACGGCATGGCGAGAAAGCTCTCCCCGAATTCCGGGTGGGCGGACAATACCTCCCTGATGCGGAGATAGCGCCTTTTCAGGATGTCGTATTTCTGCTGCTTCTGCGCGTCATACCCGTCGGTCTGATAGGCCTTCAGCAGCAGGGACTGGGACACCCCCGGGGCGTTGGAGATGGAGGCCCGGACCGCGCCCGCGGCCTTGGATTCAAGGGCGGCCAGCCGGGCCGGCGTGGCACCGGCAAAGCCGAAGGTCATGAAGCCCACGCGGAAGCCCCACACGTAATCTTCCTTGGTGGAACCGTCCAGTTTGATCGCCAGGATATCCGGATGCAGGTCGCACAGCAGACTGAAAAGCGATTCTTCGAACACGCCGGCTTCGTACACCAGCCCGAAGTAGGCATCGTCGAGGATGACCACCAGCCGGTTGCCCGCCTGTGCGGCGCGCAGCAGGGCGTCCCGGATGGCCAGGGCCTCCTCGTCAGTGACCGTATAGCCCGTGGGATTGTTGGGAAAGTTGAGCAGCAGAACCTTCTTTCCCTTTGCCGTGGCGTTGATGGCCGTTTCCATGGCCGCCACGTCGAAGCGACCGTTATCGAACGTATTGAAGGTGCGCAGGGTGGCGCCAAAGGATTCGCCATACAGCAAATCGTAATTGTCCCAGTACAGGTCGGGCACGATGATTTCGTCGCCCTCGTCCACAAAGAGAAACCCGCTCACCCACAGGGCGTGGGTCAAGGCGCTGGTCACCACGGGCAGGCTGAATGTCTTTCCCGCAAGGCCGGGATTCTTTTCCATCATCCTCCCCTTCCACTCCTCCCGCAGGGTGGGGTTTCCCTGGCTGGGGGCGTAGAGAAAGCTGGTGGAGGGAATGTTCACCAGGGTTTCCAGCGCTTCCAGGGTGAGGGGCGAGCCGTCCTCTTCAAAGGCGGTGCCGATGGTGGCGTTGATGGCTTTGCCCCGGGCCTGGGCGCTCTGGCCCAGAATGCCCCGGCTCGGGAAATAGATGGCCTTTCCCCGCTGCGACAACAGGGAATGAATCGGACAACCGTCGCGCTGCAGCTCGTCGTTGAGGGCGTCGGCAAGGGGGTGGAGGGCCATTTCACAACTCCTGTCTTCGCACAAAAAAGCCGCACTCCTTTTCTTCGAGGGGCGCGGCCCGCATACCGCCGTCGGCAGAAACCGGCGTCCGGGTGAGTTACCATGTCCCACGCACTATAGGGGTGGAAACCCGGTTTTCAATAAGTATTTTTTTTGAGGGATTCAACAGACATGGTCATCGCGGCGCCAGCCGGTCGAGCATCTTCTGGAGCACCGCCCGGGGCAGCTGGCCCGGCGCCGTCTCTTTTCCCTTCCTCGGTGGCGCATAGGTGAACGGGCTGCCCAGCAGCGGCGCCGCCACCCGCGTGACAGCCCCTTTCTCTCCCATGCCCAGGGCGATGACGGGACGCGCCCCATCCAGCAGGGCCAGGATGCGGGCCCCGTCCGCGCCGGTGTTCACCATGCAGGCCACCTTGGCGATGTCGGCGCCCTTGCGGAAACAGTCGTCCACCACCTCGTCGAGCACCGCTGCCGACGGCGTGAATTCGTAGTTGTGGTACGAAACGATGACCTTTGTGCCCTTCTGTTTCGCGGCGGCTACCAGGGGCGACCGGAAGGCCGGGGTCGACTCGATCTCCAGATCGACGTACGCGGCGCCGCAGTCGATGGCCCAGGCCAGAATGCCCGCCCGCTCGGGATCACTGAGGCCGTCCGGCCGGCAGGTGGCGACGATGCGGCAGGGCAGAGCGAACATGCGCTTCACGTCCCGGCGGGTGAGGCGCATGCGCTCCATGCGGATTTCGGCGAGTTCGACCCCTTCGAGGGCGGCCACTGCTTCGTCCACGGTCCGGGGCATGATGCTGGTGCAGATCAAGGAGTGCCTCCTGGTTCGTCGGATGCTCTTTCCAACCGGTCTGCCATGGAAAAATATATTTGACAAGGGCGGTCCGGGCTCCGAAGGTCTACCGGTGACCGACCTGCTGACAATGGAAGACCACCATTCCTGGATTGAGATTTCCCGCCGTGCGCTGCACGCCAACATTCAGGTGTTCCGCTCGCTGCTGGGGCCTGACCGGCGCCTCATGTGCGTGGTGAAATCCAACGCTTACGGTCACGGGATGATTGACGTCTCCCGGGAAGTGCTGGCCGCCGGCGCCGACTGGCTGGGCGTGTTCAGCTTGGACGAGGGCGTGGCCCTGCGCGACGCGGGCATCAACTGCCCTGTCCTGGTACTGGGTCCCGCAGGGGTTCCGTCGTTCCGCCGGGGCCTGGCAGCGGAACTGCGGATGACCGTGCCGTCGCTCCACCATGCGCGGGAGTTCGCCGCTGTCCGCGGCATTGCCGGAAAGGTCCACCTCAAGCTGGAAACGGGCACCCACCGGCAGGGCATCGAAGAGGCGGACATCGAGGAAGCGATATCCCGCCTCATGGACGCGGGCTTTGAAGTGGAAGGGGCCTACACCCACTACGCCGACATCGAGGACACGACGGACCACGCCTTTGCCCAGGGCCAGCTGGAGCGTTTCGAGTCGCTGCTGGCGCGCTGCCGGGCACTCGGCGCGGCCATTCCCATGCCTCACACGGCCTGCACGGCGGCGACCATCCTGTTTCCCGAAACGTATTTTGCGATGGTGCGCCTCGGGATCGGCACGTTCGGGCTGTGGCCCTCCAGGGAAACCCGGGTGTCCGCCCAGACCCTGGGCCGCAACCGGCTGCCCCTCCTGCCGGTGATGGCCTGGAAGAGCCGCATTTCGCAGATCCGGGACATCGCGACGGGCGACTTCGTGGGCTACGGCCGCACGTACCGGGCCACCCGCGCGGCAAAAATCGCCATTGTCCCGGTGGGCTATGCGGACGGTTACAGCCGGGCCCTGTCCAACGGTGCCAACACGCTGGTGCGGGGCATGCGGGCCCGGGTGGCGGGACGCATCTGCATGAACCTGATGATGATTGACGTCACCGACATTCCCGGGGCGGCCCCCGGCGACGAGGTGATCCTGCTGGGGGCGGCGGGCGACGAAAAGGTCACTGCCGAAGATCTGGCCGCCATCGCCGGCACCATCAACTACGAAATCGTCACCCGCGCAGCCCCGTACGCCCCCCGCATCCTCGTGTGAAGCCCGCGCCCTGCCCTTTGGCCTGTTCAGGCCGCGCAGGCTGTGGTATATGCGGATGAACCCGGAAGGGTTGGGAACACCATGATCACGAGGAATTCACAACCGCGTCGTTATCCGTCCGGCAGGCAGAACAGCCGGCCGGCAGGCGCACCCGTTGCCACCGGCATCGCGCGGTGCGGTGTCCCGTCCCTCATTCTCTCTCGATAATCGACGAATCGGAGCATGTCCGTCGACGGTGGTGGTACCGTCTGCCGGTCATTTTCCGGAATTTGTCCCAGGGAAAGGCAGATTGCTGTGAACATCCTTCTCAACCCCAAGCCCGTACAGGAATTGTACGACACCGATATCGTGTATCAGACCACTTTCTGGGGTCAGGTCAAACAGCGGCTCGGATGGAACGTCATGGCCTTCGACGTTCCGTTTCCCCGCGCGGATGCGGACGTGCTGGTGCTGGAACGGAGCCTGGTGGCCGACAGCGCGATTGCCCATGTTCCCCAGGGGCCTGAATACGGGCCGGCCCCGGAAGCCTACGGTCGCTTTCTGGAGCGCCTCTCTGCCTCCATGGCGGAACACCTCCATCCGGATACCGTGTGCATCCGGTACGACCTGCCCTGGCCGGATCCCTCTCTGGTGGCGGACGCGGACCCGTCGTCAGACAGCCGGACCGGGCTGCGGCGGCCACCGGATCGGTTGCGGGAGCTGCGCATGAACATCGGCACCGAGGGATGGAACCTGCGCAAGGCGCCAATGGATTCCATTGTGGCCGATTCCCTGGTGGTGGATCTCACCGGCACGCCGGAGGAAATCCTGACGCGGATGAAACCGAAGACCCGCTACAACATCGCCCTCGCCGCCCGACGGGGCGTGGAGGTGCACACGGCGTCCGCTGCAGCGCTTCCCGATTTCTACGACCTGTACCTGCAGACCGCCCGACGCAACGGATTTGCCCCCTGCGGTGACCGGCACTTCTCGTCCCTGTTTCAGGTGCCCGGAGGAGGGCGTTCGCCGGCGGAGCTGTCGTTTCATCTGGCGGTGGCCGAAGGGGAAATCATTGCGGGCACCATTGTTGCGGGAGCAGGCAGGACAGCCACCTTCCTCTTCGGCGCATCCGGAAACCGCTTTCGCAACCGGATGGGCTCCTGCGCGGTCCACTGGCACGCCATGCTCGCCGCGCGCGCTGCCGGATACGAAAACTACGACATGGGCGCCATTGCGCCTTACCCGGACGAAGGGCATCCGTTCTTCGGCATGTATCGATTTAAAACGGGATTCGGCGGACGGATGGTGCACCGCGTGGGCACCTGGGACTACGTGCTGCGGCCGGATGCCTATGCCCACCTGCGGAATATGGAGATGATGAACCGGGCCCTGCGCCCCGATTGACACGGACGGATGCTCCGGCTGCCCGCCGGAACCCGGAAAGGAAAAAAGAGATGACCGAACGACATATCTACATCACGGAAACCGACCTCGATCGGCTGGAAGAAATCATTCAGAATCACTCGTCGGCGGCGGCACAGGATCTGGAAAATGAGCTGGCCAACGCGATTGTCGTGCCCTCGACGGACATTCCGCCGGACGTGGTCACCATGAATTCCCGCGTCGTTTTCGAAGATGTGCAGTCGGGCGAGCGGAATACGGTGACGCTGGTCTATCCGTCCCGTGCCGATGCCTCCGCCGGTTGCATTTCCGTTCTGGCGCCGGTGGGCGTGGCACTGCTGGGTCTCCGCGTCGGCCAGACCATCGACTGGTCCGTGCCCGCCGGGCGCGTGCGCCAGCTGCGAATCGTCGAAGTGCTCTATCAACCGGAGGCCTCCGGAGACCTGCATCTGTAACCTCGTCGCAACGAACTCATTGACACGATTCGCGGCTGCGCCGTATAAGGTAGTCCCGTATTGAACATGCGGGAAACCCCACCGTTTACAGAGTTTCCAGATTTTCCAGATGGGTGCTTCCTCGCCATTGCCAGAGATGGAGGAGCCCCATGCCCATGGAAGATAAACCGATAAAGATGATTTTTGTCACCGGTGGTGTGGTGTCCTCCATCGGCAAGGGACTGGCCGCCGCCTCCCTCGGTACCCTGATGGAAAACCGGGGGCTCAACATCACACTCATGAAACTCGACCCGTACATCAACGTGGATCCGGGCACCATGAGCCCCTTTCAGCACGGAGAAGTGTTCGTAACGGATGACGGCGCTGAAACGGATCTGGATCTGGGCCACTACGAGCGCTTCACCACCGCCCGGATGTCAAAGAACAACAACCTCACCACGGGTCGCGTGTATGATCGCGTCATCACCAAAGAACGGCGCGGCGAATACCTGGGCAAGACCGTGCAGGTGATTCCGCACGTGACCAATGAAATCCAGGAATTATCAAGCGCGGTGCTCGTTTTGGCGAACCCGACGCGGTGGACGTGGCGCTGGTCGAAGTGGGCGGCACGGTGGGCGATATCGAGTCGCTGCCGTTCCTGGAAG
>JAKQNG010000308.1 GCA_029565915.1 Deltaproteobacteria bacterium | reverse complement strand
CTTCCGGTTCGACATCCGCATCCAGATGGGCGCCGGCGCTTACATCTGCGGCGAGGAGACGGCCCTGATCAGCTCCTGCGAGGGCCTGCGGGGCGACCCCAAGAACCGCCCGCCGTTCCCGGCCCAGAAGGGCTACATGGGCAAGCCCACCAGCGTGAACAACGTGGAAACGTTCTGCGCGGCGGCCCGCATCATGGAAAAGGGAGCGCCCTGGTTTGCCGAGCGGGGTTCCGCCGGCAGCTCGGGACTGAAGCTGCTCAGCGTGTCCGGCGACTGCAAGAAGCCGGGCGTTTACGAACTGCCCTTCGGCATCAGCGTGAAGGAACTGCTGGCCAAGGTGGGAGCCGAAGACGCGATTGCCGTGCAGGTGGGTGGCGCCTGCGGCCAGATGGTGCCCCCGTCCGATTATGATCGGACCATCTGCTACGACGTGCTCGGTACGGGCGGTTCGGTCATCGTGTACGGCCCCGGACGCGACCTGCTCGAAGTGGCCCACTCCTTCATGGAGTTCTTTGAAGAAGAGAGCTGCGGATACTGCACACCCTGCCGCGTGGGGAACACCCTGCTGCGCCGGCGCCTGCACCGGATCATGGAAGGGAAGGGGCAGCCGTCCGATCTGGCGTACCTGGAACAGCTGGGCAGTTCGGTGAAGACGGCCAGCCGCTGCGGACTCGGCCAGACATCACCCAACCCGGTGCTGACGACGCTGAAAAATTTCCGGCCGCTGTACGAAAAACTGGTGAAACCCGCCACCGACGGGTTGCAGCCTTCCTTCGATTTGAAGGAGGCGGTGGCATTGACGGAATCCATCATCGGGCGCAAGTCCGTTCACCATCACTAACGAGGGAGCGAAGAAGATGAGCGACGAAATAAAATTTTCAATCGATGGTGTCGAAATCAAAGCGATTCCCGGTCAGACCATTCTGCAGGCGGCGGACGCGGCAGGCGTCTACATCCCCCGTCTGTGCGCCCACCGGCAACTTTCTCCCCACGGCAGCTGTCGGGTCTGTACGGTCAAGGTGAACGGTCGTCCCCAGGCGGCCTGCACCCAGCCGGCGGCCCCCGGCATCATTGTGGAAAACAACACCGATGAGATGAAGGCCGTGCGCACCAGCATCGTCGACATGCTGTTCGTGGAAGGAAACCACTTCTGCATGTTCTGCGAAAAGAGCGGCAATTGCGAATTGCAGGCCATGGCGTACCGGCTGGGCATTGCCGCCCCGCAGCACGAGTATCTCTTTCCGTCCCGTCCTCTGGATGCCAGCCATCCGGAGGTCTTCATTGATCGGAATCGCTGCATCCTCTGCGGGCGCTGCGTGCGGGCCGCAAAGGAACTCGACAATAAAAATGTGTTTCAGTTTGTCGGTCGGGGCATTCACAAGCACATCGCTGTCAATGCGGAGCACGGTCTTTCCGAAACCGATCTCGCCGGTGTCGATCGCGCGGTGAGCGCCTGTCCCGTGGGCGCCATTCTCCGCAAGCGGGTGGGCTACAGCATTCCCGTGGGTGAGAGGCTTTATGACAAACAGCCGATTGGCTCCGATATCGAGGCCGATCGTTCGAGTGCAGGCAAGTAGGTGAGACCATGACCAAACCAAAAGTTGCAACCACATCTCTGGCCGGCTGTTTCGGATGCCACATGTCCATTCTGGACATTGACGACCGGATTCTGAAGCTGGTCGACATCATCGATTTTCACAAATCGCCCGTCACGGACATCAAGAAATTCAGCGAACGCTGCCTGGTAGGGCTCATCGAAGGCGGTTGCTGCAACGAGGAAAACGTCCACGTGCTGCAGGATTTCCGGAAGAACTGCGACATCCTGATTTCGCTGGGTGACTGCGCCATCATGGGCGGCATTCCGGCCATGCGTAACAACGTGCCGCTGAAGGAATGCTTTGAAGAAGCCTACCTGAACGGCGTGACGGTGCATAATCCGTCGGGCCGCATTCCCGACAGCCCGGAGCTGCCGCTGCTGCTGGACCGGGTGTATCCCTGCAGCGAAGTGGTGAAGATGGACTACCATCTGCCCGGCTGTCCGCCGTCGGCGGATACCATCTGGGAAGCCCTTGTGGCCCTGCTCAACAACAAACCGCTCGATCTCCCGTACTCGTTGATCAAGTACGATTGAGAGGAGGATTACCGTGACGGCAAAGAAGATCATCATTGAACCGGTTACCCGTGTAGAAGGCCATGGCAAGGTCACCATTCATCTGGACGACAAGGGTCAGGTGACGGATGCGAAACTGCACATCGTGGAATTCCGCGGGTTCGAGCGTTTCATTCAGGGACGGCCCTTCTGGGAAGTGCCCGTCACCATCCAGCGCCTCTGCGGCATCTGTCCTGTCAGCCACCATCTGGCGGCCGCCAAGGCGATGGATCTGATTGTCGGCGTGGACAAGCTGACACCAACCGCGGAGAAGATGCGCCGCCTCATGCACTATGGGCAGATGTTCCAGTCCCATGCGCTGCACTTCTTCCATCTGTGCTCTCCCGACCTGTTGTTCGGGTTTGATGCGGACGTGGGCATCCGCAACGTGGTCGGCGTAGCGGCAAAGTATCCGGAACTGGCGGTGCAGGGCGTCATGATGCGTCGGTATGGCCAGGAGATCATCAAGGCCACCGCAGGCAAGAAGATTCACGGCACGGGCGCCATTCCCGGCGGTATCAACAAGAACCTCTCCATCGCGGAACGCGACGCGCTGCTAAAAGAAATCGATCAGCAGATGGCGTGGTCAAAGGCCGCTCTGAAAATTGCGAAGGACTACACGGTGGATCACCTGGAACTGGCAAAGGCGTTTGCCAGTTTTGAATCGAGCCATCTGACCCTGATCCGGGAAGACGGCGCCATGGACCTGTACCACGGCAACCTGCGCGCCATCGACAAGGACGGCAACCGGATCTTCGATCAGGTGAACTATCAGCAGTATGCCGACTACATCGCCGAGGAAGTGCGCGACTACTCGTACATGGAGTTCCCCTTCATCCGTTCCATCGGCCCGGAGAACGGATGGTACCGGGTCGGCCCCCTGGCCCGGGTCAACGCCTGCGATTTCATCGACACCCCCCTCGCCGAGGCAGCGCGGAAGGAATTCATGGCGGTCACCGGCGGAAAACCAAACCATCTGTCCCTCGGTTATCACTGGGCCCGCATGATCGAGCTGCTCCATTCGGCCGAGAAAATTCAGATGCTGCTCAACGATCCGGACCTGCAGGGCGAAGACCTGGTGCTGAAGGGCGAGCGCCGCGGCGAAGCAGTGGGCCTCATCGAGGCGCCCCGTGGCACGCTGTTCCACCACTACAAGGTCAACGAAAACGATCAGGTGACCATGTGCAATCTGATCGTGTCGACCACCAGCAACAACGAGCCCATGAACCGGGCGGTGTCTTCGGTGGCGAAGAAATACCTCTCCGGCGTCGAGATTACCGAAGGCCTGCTGAACCATGTGGAAGTGGCCATCCGCGCCTACGATCCGTGCCTGTCCTGTGCCACCCATGCCCTGGGGCGGATGCCCCTCGAAGTGTCGGTGCTGGACTGTGCCGGAAACGTGTTGAGCAGAAAGGCGACCAACTGAACCATGGGATCGGCTGTGCCCAGCGTGCTGTTGATTGGTTACGGGAATCCGGGACGCCTGGACGATGGCCTCGGTCCCGCCCTCATTGACGCGCTGGAAGGCCGGGAACTGCCGTTTGTGACACTTGATTCAAACTATCAGCTTCAGGTGGAGGATGCGGATGCCATTGCCCGTCACGATGTGGTGCTGTTCGTGGACGCGGATGTGTCCGGCCCGGAGCCCTTCTGGTTCGGCCGGGTGGAGCCCCGCGCGCAGATGAGTTTCAGCAGCCACAGCATCAGCCCCGAAGCACTGCTGGACATGTCCAACAACCTGTTGAACGGGACCGCGCAGGGCTACGTGCTCGGCATTCGCGGGTACGATTTCAACGAGTTCGGCGAACGCCTGTCACCGGGTGCCCGTCGCAACATGGATCAGGCGCTGGCCTTTGTGGAAACCGCGCTGCGGGAACAGGAATGGGATCGCTACGTGTCACAATTCGATCGCAACAACCAACCGCCCATCCAGCGGGATGGGAATTGAATCCGGGAGAACGGAAATGAAAGACGGAAAATATGTGGTGCTCTGTGTGGACGACGATGCGGATTTTCTGGAGTCCACCTCGATTTTTCTTTCGGCCAACGGCTATCTGGTGGAGACCGCACCCTCGGCGGAGGACGGACTGAAAAAATACAAGGCCGCCAATCCCGATCTGGTCATCGTCGATTTGATGATGGAAGAAGTGGACGCGGGCACCAACCTGGCCAGGGAATTGAAGCTGCTGAACAACCGGGCACCCGTGTACATGCTCAGTTCCATCGGCGATCAGCTGAACATGAGCGTCGATTTTACCGCACTGGGCCTGCGAGGGGTGTTTCAAAAACCCCTCGATACGCGCAACGTGCTTGCCACCATCCGTTCCGCGCTGGGCCAGTAAGTCCGCGCCGCCTGTTTCATGGCTGATGCCATCCGTCTGACCGTCGACCTGACCGGTATCCTGCAGGGCGTTGGATTCCGCCCCACCATGGCGCGCCTGGTGGGCGAATACGGCATCGGTGGATGGGTGCGCAATCAGGCGGGAACGGTCCGACTGTGTTTAATCGGCCGTCCGGACCGCGTGGAGAAGTTCCTGGCGGAGCTGCCCGCGCGGTTGCCGCCCCAGGCCCGGTTGGAGAGCGTGCGGAGGGTGGCGGAAGAACCGGCGCCCCGGGGAGATTCCTCCACTACGTTCATGATTCTCGACAGCGTGTCGGCCGATCGAATCCGCATTTCGATTCCGCCGGATCTGGCCATGTGCGACGCCTGCCGCGCCGACGTGCTGGACCCGGACTCCCGCTACCACGGCTATCCGTTCACGACCTGCACCAACTGCGGCCCGCGCTACACGGTCATCGACAGGATGCCCTGGGATCGGGATAACACGGCAATGCGCAAATTTCCCATGTGTGACGCCTGCCGCGCCGAATATGAAGACTCGTTCAGCCGGCGCTTTCACGCGGAGTCCATTGCCTGTCCCGCCTGCGGCCCCCGGTTGTCCCTGGTGGACCCGGACGGGCATTCCGTTGAAGGCGATCCCCTGCGACAGGCACGTGCTGCCATCGCAAAGGGAAAGGTGGTTGCCGTAAAGGGTATTGGCGGATTCCTGCTGGTGGCCGATCCGTTCAACGACGAGACGATTCGATTGCTGCGGGCGCGCAAGAGCCGCCCCGCGAAACCCTTTGCCGTCATGGCCCGCAACGTGGAAGCGGCGGCCCGGTACTGCGTGGTCGACAAGGAGCAGGTGGCGCTGATGCGCAGCTCCAAGGCGCCCATTGCCATCCTGGATCGCCTGCCGCCGTTTCTGGACGATCCGCGGTTTGAGCTGCTGGCGCCGGTGACGGGAACCCTGGGTGTGATGCTGCCCACGACGCCCCTCCATCTGCTTCTGGCGGAGCCTCTGCCGGGGGATCCGGTTCTGCCCTTTGAGCTGCTGCTGATGACCAGCGGCAACCGGGGCGGAGAGCCCATCTGCCTCACCCTTCTTGATGCGCTGGCCCACCTCGCGGGCATTGCCGATCTGTTTCTCAGCCACGACCGCGATATCCACTTCCGCTGTGATGACGCGATTGTGATGCACAGCGCGGGACAGCTCCGGGTGCTGCGGCGGGCACGGGGATTCGCGCCCCGTTCCCTGCGGTTGCCGAGGGCGCTGGCCGGGCGGTATCTGGCGTTCGGCGCCGACTTGAAGAATACGGTGGCGCTGGGCTTCCGGGATGAAATTGCCGTGTCTCCCCATGTCGGCGATCTGGAAGCGCCGACGGCACTGGACGGCGCGGCACAGGTGGCCGATGCGTTTCCCGCGTTCTTCAAGGAGACGCCGCAGAGCGTGATTGTCGACCTGCATCCGGACATGCATGCGGTGCGCCTCGGCGAAGACTGGGCCAGGCAGCGGAGCCTGCCGGTGCACCGGGTCCAGCATCACCATGCCCACGCGGCGGCCTGCATGGCGGAATACGGTCTGGAGCACGCCCTGGGGCTGGTGCTGGATGGAACAGGGTGGGGGCCGGACGGCCGCATCTGGGGGGCCGAGCTGCTCCACGTGGTTCCCGGCGGGTATGTGCGGCTGGGGACGTTTGACGATGTGCCCCTGCCCGGCGGTGATGCGGCGGTGCGCCGACCCGCGCGACAGTTGCTGGCGCGGTGGTTTGACGCGGGGGTGGCGTTTGACAGCGGATGGCTGGCCCGGCTGGGGGTTGGCGAAGACGAGTGCGAGGCCTGGCGGATGCAGTGCGCCCGCGGTATCAATGCACCGCGGACCCACGCAGCCGGTCGGGTGTTCGACGCTTTTTCGGTGCTGGCGGGCACGGCGCCCCTGCAGGTGACCTGGG
>JAKQNG010000262.1 GCA_029565915.1 Deltaproteobacteria bacterium | reverse complement strand
GAATTTGTCCGAGAGCCAGATTCCGTACAACGGCCAGCATCCGTCCAACAGGCAGACCCTGCCGGGCATCACCCGCCATGCCGTCGATTTCCTGGAAATTCCGCACAACGATTCCTGGTTGCGCGACAACGGCCCCACGTTCGTCCGCACCCGTATGGGCGCGCTGGCCGGGATCAACTGGCGGTTCAATGCCTGGGGCGGGAAGTATGCGCCCTGGGATCTGGATGACGCCGTCGCCCCGGCGGTGCTCGCCGCTTTTGGCCGACTGCGTGTCGACGCACCGCTGGTGATGGAGGGCGGCTCGTTTCATACCGATGGGGAGGGAACCCTGCTGACCACCCGGCAATGCCTGTGCAATGCCAACCGGAATCCGGATTTGTCGGAGGAGGCCATTGCGGCGCAGTTGCGCCATTATCTGGGGGTGGAGAAAATCCTCTGGCTGGGGGATGGCCTCGACGGGGACGAAACCGACGGTCATATCGACAATCTGGCTTGTTTTGCGGCGCCTGGCAAGATTCTGCTGCAGGTTTGCCATGACCCGGAGGATCCCAACGCGTCTGTCACCGAAGCGGCATTGTCCGTATTGTCCAGGGAGCGGGACGCCAGGGGGCGTGCCATCGAAGTGGTTCGGATTCCCCAGCCTCCCAGGCGGATGGGACCGGATGGCCGGCTGACGCTCAGCTATTTGAACTTCTATTTTGTCAACGATGGCCTTGTGGTGCCTGTGTTCGGCGGGGACGCCGAGGCGGCGGATCGCGAGGCGCTGCGCCTGCTGTCCGGGGTGTTCCCGGATCGGCGCATCCGTGCCATCGACGGCATGGCCATTGTGACCGAAGGCGGCAATGTGCATTGTGCCACGCAGCAGGTGCCGGTTGCTGCCGCAAGCACGAAACACGCAGGGAGATGAAAGCGAGGCGCATGATGAGAACCGTTACAGTGGCAGCCACCCAGATGGCCTGTGGCATGTCCGTGGAAGAGAACATCGCGCGGGCGGAGACCCTTGTCCGCAAAGCCGCCGATCAGGGGGCCAATGTCATTCTGCTGCAGGAATTGTTCGAAACCCCGTATTTCTGCCAGGTGGAGGACGCCGCATTGTACGCGCTGGCTACGCCTGTGGAGGAAAACCGGGCGGTGCGCCATTTTCAAGGTGTGGCGCGTGAACTGGGCGTGGTGCTGCCTGTCAGCTTCTATGAGAAACGCAACAACGCGCGGTTCAATTCCCTGGCGATGATCGACGCGGATGGCGCCGTCATGGGGGTCTATCGCAAGAGTCACATCCCCGATGGACCCGGGTATGAGGAGAAATTCTATTTCAGCCCCGGAGACACGGGCTTCAAGGTGTGGCAAACCCGTTTCGGGTGCATCGGTGTGGGGGTATGCTGGGATCAGTGGTTCCCGGAATCAGCCCGCTGCATGGCGTTGATGGGCGCGGAGCTGATGCTCTACCCAACGGCCATCGGCTCGGAACCGCTGGACGCGGGCGTGGATTCCAGGGATCACTGGCAAATGTGCATGCGGGGGCATGCGGCCGCAAACCTCGTGCCGGTGGTTGCCTCCAACAGGATTGGCATGGAAACGCAGGGGGCGTCCGCCATCGCTTTTTATGGG
>JAKQNG010000224.1 GCA_029565915.1 Deltaproteobacteria bacterium | reverse complement strand
CATCGGCGACGCGATTTGTAACAACGGCGACACGCGACCGGGTTACGTGTCGTGCGGACTCAACGGCCGCGGCGTGTACCAGCAGCAGTGCGAAATGGGCAACTGGCAGCATATCATCAACTGTCTCGATCCGGACGAATGTGTGGACGGGACATGGGAAACCACCGCTGATGTCTGCGGATTGACCAGCAGCGGCGTGTGGCAGCGCGAGTGCAGCATGGGCCGGTGGGAAAACGTTTACTGCGACGGCGATGACGCCTGCATCGAAGACGACCTGCGGATCGGTACCAGTTCCTGCGGTCCCGATGGACAGATCTGGCAGCAGCGCTGCATGGGCGGTCAGTGGCAAAACTGGAACTGCCTCGAATGCACGAACGGCGACGAAGGGCTGTCCGCGCCCGGCCTCTGCGGCTTGAACGGCCTGGGACAGGTGGTCCTGCAATGCATGGACGGCTACTGGGAACCGACCGACGAATGTGTGGGCGACGCGGTCTGCGAAGAGGCGTGGGATCCGCAGCCGGGTCAAACGCCCTGCGGCTGGAACGGCAGGGGCTTCTACATGCAGGAGTGCAGTCCGGAAGGCCAGTGGGAGGATACCACCTGTATCGATCCCGACGAGTGCGAAAACAACACGGTCCGCAGCAGCGGAGAAACTTGTGGTCTCTCCGGGGCGGGCATCTGGCAGCAGCTGTGCATCGACGGTCACTGGTACAACAACACCTGCGAAGGCGATGCCGTCTGCGCCGACGGCCAGTCCCGGCCCGGCAACCTGCCCTGCGGCTGGAACGGTCGCGGTGTCTTTGAACAGGACTGCCTGAGCGGCCAGTGGGTCAACTCCGCCAACTGCCTCGACGACGACGAATGCACCGACAATAACGACCAGGAAGGCGGCACCTGTGGTCTCTCGGAGCTGGGCACCTGGCAGCAGTTCTGCTATCTGGGCCACTGGGAAGATCAGTACTGCAACGGCGACGTGGTCTGCACCGACGGCGACACGCGGATGAGCGTCCACACCTGCGGCTACAACAACAACGGTTACATGGATCAGCAGTGCACAGACGGCCAGTGGTGGGACCGGGACTGCATCGATCCGGACGAATGCCACAACGGCGAATTGCGCAGCGGCGGCACGACGGCCTGCGGCATCAACGGCGGCGGGTTCTTCATGGACGAATGTGTGGCGGGCGCCTGGGTGGCATCCACCACCTGCGAAGACGACGATGTGTGCACCAACGGCGACACGCAGGCCACCTCCGACACCTGCGGCGACGCCGGTCTGGGCACATGGGAACTCACATGCATTTCCGGTGACTGGTGGACCGTCACCTGCGACGGCGACACGGTCTGCACCAACGGGGACACGCGGACGGGTTCCATCATCTGCGGCATCAACGACCGGGGACGGCACGAAGAGTCCTGCGTCCTCGGCCAGTGGACCGTCGGCGCCTGCATCGACGAAGACGAATGCCGCGACGACAGCACCCGGATCCTTCCCGCCTCCTGCGGCATCCATACGGGCGGCACGGGGGGTGACCTGACGCAGTACTGCGCATGGGGCACCTGGGTGGACATCCACTGCGACGGCGACGACGCCTGTGTCGACGGCGAGGAACAGGAAACCGACGTTGCCTGCGGATTGAATGACCGTGGCTTCTATATGCAGCAGTGCGGCGGCGGCCAGTGGAATGCGTTCTACTGCGAGGATCCCGATGTGTGCACGGATGGCGAAACGGCCATGGGCACCACGCCCTGTACGGACGGGTTCCTCGAACTGGATTGCGTGGAAGGTCAGTGGGTCGAAACGGCCACCTGCCTGCTCCGCCCGCCCTTCTTCGTCGACGACGGCGCCTACGTGTACATCGACAACTATCAGGGACAGGCCGCCATTCAAACCGAGGGGAATGTGTTCTTCGAGTTTCCCCTGGACGGCGATTTGAGCGGCTACCCCCGGGGTGAACCGCTCTGTTTCGTGGCGTCCATCGAAGCCGCCAACGAGACCTGGGCCACCGTGGAAATTCCCCTGAACGACGGCGTTCCGGTGGTGCTCGACGGCACCTCCCTGCGCATCACCATGGAATCGTTCGAAGACCTGCCCGTCGTCCTCGTCGCGGATGCTGCCGGCACCAGCTACTGGTGTCACTCGCTGAACAACGGCACCAGCAACATCGAATGGGATTCGTTCAATGCCGAATGCGACGACTGGGCGCCCGGCGATTTCGATCCCACGACGCCCGTTTCATCGCTGTATCTCCTTCTTCCCGGCAGCTCGAGCTGGTCGCGCTCGTTCAACTTCTGCATCAGCGAAATCCGCATCAACTGACCTTTTCCTGAGCCCTTTCCTGATATAAAATACACATTGCTGTGAGCAAAAAAAGGAGATCACTCATGAAACAAATCTGGATACCGATGATTTTGCTGACCTTTCTTTCCACCGCCTGCGTGGGCACTGACGATTCGGCCGCACCAGGCACGGACGGAGATTCCGACGGGGACACCGACGGGGACTCGGATACGGATGCCGACACCGACACGGATGCGGACAGCGACGGCGATGCGGACGGTCCCATCGATGCGGGGGCCAATCTGTCGCAGCTCGCCCTGATCGACGACCTGGAGGACGGGGACGGCAGCATCCGGCGCGCGGGAGGGCGCTGGGGCGCGTGGTATGTGTTCAACGACGGGACGGCGGGCGCCACCATGTCCCCATCAGGCGATTTCTCTCCGGCCGCGGGCGGATTCGAAAGCGATTTTGCCGCCACCCTGACCGGTTCGGGCTTCAGCGAATGGGGGGCCGGCATGGGGTTTGACCTGCTGAACCCCGGCGACTCCACCTGTGCCGAGGCGCCTCCTGCCGGCCGCAATGCCTGGGATGTGAGCGGGTTTGACGGCATCACCTTCCGCGCAAAGGGATCCCATGCCATCCGGGTATCCGTGGCCACAAAGGCCACCCTGCCCGCCACGGACGGCGGCACCTGCAGCGGCACCGATATCTGCGACGACCATTACGGCCGGACTATCACCCTCACCAGCGGGTGGACGCAGTACGCCTTCCTGTTTGACAACCTCACCCAGGACAACTGGGGCACGCCGGTGGATTTTGACCCCACGCAGGTGGTGTCCATCATGTTCCTCGTGGCCCAGAACGTGCAGATGGATTTCAGCGTGGACGACATCGCCTTCTTCGGCGCACAGGACGAAGGCGCGGGCGGCGCGCCGGCCATTGCCGAAACCATCGACGACTTTGACATCGCCGCTGGTTTCCGTGCCTCCTCCTACGGACTGGGCGACAACGCGCTCGATTTTTCCGACTACAGTTACCTCGGCGGTGTGGGAACGGAAATGGCCGGATATTTTGCCGACGGGCGGCCCTCGGCCCTGTGGATTGTGGGCGAAATCGCCAGCTCCGGCGAGTATGCGGGCAGCACCATGCTGAACTTCCCCAACGACGGCCCGGCCGTTGACCACGCCCTGTTTGCCGAATGCGACGGCAACGAAGCGGCCCTCGACCACTTCGATTCCTTGGGCTACCGGCTCTGGCTGCAGGTGGAACCCGGGCTGGCGGACGTGGGCGAGCTGATCGATGCCATCATCAACCGCTACGGCCATCACGAGTGCGTCATCGGCGTGGCCGTGGATGTGGAATGGTTTGACACGGTGGACGGCAGCGGCGGCGGCGGCTACGTGTCCGACGCGGACGCAACGGCATGGAAAGCGGCCCTCGCGGCCCACGATCCCGGCTATTCGCTGCTGCTGAAGCACTGGCAGCCCGAGCACATGCCGTCGGGATCGGCGGCCCGGGACGGCATCATCTTCATGTCCGATTCCCAGGGCACGAGCAGCTTCAGCCAGCTCCAGGGCTACTTCGACGACTGGGCCAGTGCATTTTCGAGCCAGGATATCGCGTTCCAGGTGGGCTATCCCAACGACCAGACCTGGTGGAGCGCCATGACCAGCCCTCCCGAAGACATCTGCACGGCACTGAAGGGCAGCTACGGCAGCCGCATGAAAGCCTGCATCTGGGTTGACTTCACCATCACCGACGCATTCCCGCAGTAGCACTCCTCCCCTGCCCCCGGTCGATTTTTCCTGCGCAGGAAGGGCTGCACTTTGTCAACGTGGGGGAACCCGGCAGGTGCATTACGAGACCGGCGCGCGGTACTACAGCAGCTATCTGGGCCGCTGGCTGACCCCGGACCCGCCGGTCATCCGCTGTTGCAGCGCGGCTGCCAGGTCCCGATGGGCATCCCGCAGCAGTTTTTCCGTGGTGGGAAAATCGATGCACGCATCCGTGATGGACACACCGTAGGCCAGCTCGGATTTCGGGCAATTGGAGGGCTGGCTTCCCTCGTTGAGATAACTCTCCAGCATGATGCCGACAATCGATCGATTGCCCTCCCGGATCTGGGCCACCACGTCGTGGGCCACGAGGGGCTGACGTCGGTAATCCTTGCGGGAGTTGGCATGGCTGCAGTCCACCATAATCAATGGACGGAGCCCGGCGCGACGCATTTCCAGCTCGCATTCGGCCACGGAAATGGAATCGAAGTTGCTCTCATGTCCACCGCGGAGAATCACGTGGCCGTCGGGATTGCCCTCCGTGGTCACCAGGCTCACCTGCCCTTCCTGGTTGATGCCCATGAAAATGTGCGGGGTAGCGGCCGCCTTCATGGCATTTATCGCGGTGGACAGGCTGCCGTCGGTGCCGTTCTTAAAACCCACGGGCATGGACAGGCCGCTGGCCATTTCGCGATGGGTCTGGGATTCCGTGGTCCGCGCGCCGACTGAGGCCCAGCTGAAAAGTTCTCCCAGATACTGAGGGCTGATCGGATCAAGCGCCTCGGTGGCCAGGGGCAGCCGCAGGGCCGTCAGGTCCAGCAGCAGGCGGCGGGCGATGTGCAGGCCCTCCTGCAGCGCAAACGTCCCGTCCAGGTGCGGATCGTTGATGAGGCCCTTCCATCCCACGGTGGTGCGCGGCTTTTCAAAGTACACGCGCATGACAATGAAAAGCCGATCTGACAGTTCATCCGCCAGCGCCCTCAGGCGGCGGGCATAGTCCATTGCGCCGTCCACATCGTGGATGGAACAGGGACCGCAGACCACCAGCAGGCGGGGATCCCGGCCGCGGAGAATGTCCGCAATGGTCATGCGGGCGCCGTTGACAAACTCCCGGTCCGCGTCCGTCATCGGCAGCTCCGCCTTGAGCTGCGCCGGCGTCGTCAGCACCTGCACGTCGGTCACGTGAATGTTGGTCAGCTTATCTCTGTACATCTTCCTCACTCCATTCGCAGGCACCCGCGTCGCAGGGTTCGCTCCGCGCAATCCCGCGTGCATCCACATCCGGGCAGTCACTTCCCAGATCGATGGCCGGACTGCCGACGCTGATGGCCGCGGTGGGCGCAAATCCACCGTTATCCGCCACGGTCGACAGCATCGGATCGGCAAACAGGATGCCCTCCGCACAGGGGGTGTCGTCGCTGCCGCTGTTGCGGGTGGTCGGCCACTGGATGTTGCCGCCTCGATCCGCCATGGGTTCGTGGCAGCTCGTCGCGCTGTACTCGTTGGCAGTGGTGTTGTTGGCAAAAATGCAGTTCTGCACGCTGACCTCTGCCTCTTCTCCCTTGAAAATGGCGGGACCGTAATCGGCGCTGTTGGCGGTAAACGTGCAGTTGCGAAAATGCGCCTGCGCCGCGCCGTTGAACAGGGCGCCGCCGTTGGTGGTTACCGAATTGCCGGCAAAGGTGCAGTTTTCAATTTCCGCCACGGAATTCTGCCCGAGAAAGATTCCCCCCGCGTGGGCGCCGGTCACCTGATTGAGAAACGCCGTCGACCGCAGAAACAACGGCGCCGCCTCGTGATACAGGGCGCCGGACCCCGCCTCGGGATCGCCGAAGATGTTGCCGTTGAACTCGCAGTCCGAAATCGTTGCGGTGGTTCCTTCATAAAAATAGGCAAATACGCCGCTGCCGTGGGTCATGGCGGTGTTCTGCACAAACCGCGTCCCGCACATGACAAAGTCGCCCACCTCGTCGTAGTTCATGCCGTCGATGTACAGCCCGCCGCCGTTGCCGAACTGGCCGTCGCCCTCGCTCAATGCGCCGTTGCCTGAAAACACACTGTTCACCACCGTCAGGGTGGACCCGCGATTGAGGATGCCGCCGCCGTTGGAGGCGCTGTTGTTTTCAAACACGCAGCCCGAAAACACAGCCTCGCGCAACCCGCCCGCGTACACCGCCCCACCGCCGATTTCGCCGTCCCGGCTCTCGCAGTGATTGTCGCGGAACACCACGTTTACCGCCCGCAGGGTGCCGTACCAGGGATGGCGAATGGCCGCGCCGGAATTGGACGGCGTATTTTCTTCCTCCGGTTCATGGTCTGCCACCCGGCCGTTCTCAAGGACAATCGACTGAATGATCAGGTTGGTGTGGTTTTCCAGATCGAGAATCCGCGTTACCCCTCCACCGCTCAGGGATATCTCCCCTCTTCCGTCGATGACAATCCCGCCATCCTGCGAAGATGCCAGACAAATGGCATCGGTGAGTTCAATGGTCCACGGGCCGCCGCAGTCAAACGCGATTTCGCCTTCGCCATCGGCGTTCACCGCATCCGCAACCTCCCGCAGCGCCGCCTCCGTACAGCTCTCCGGTGTGCCGTCTCCCACGAGCCGCGCATCGGCGGACAGGGCCACGGGCTGCGGCGCATCCGGACACTGTGCTTCCACGGGCGGGGCCGTCGTGCCGCCGGAGACAACGTCATTCCCGCTGCTGTCGTTTCCGGAGCAGGCGCAGAGTGCCAGCACCAGGACAGCCGTACAGATCTTGCTTTTCATGGTTGGCCTCCTCCGGATGCGGGGGTGTTTTTCACGCCCCGTTTGAAAACGATGATGAACGAATCGGAGGCGGTCTCCAGCAGCAGCACTTCCCTGTCGGACACCAGCTCACGATATACGGGATACCACGGTTCTTCCTTCACCAGGCTGTTGTTCTCGATGAACTCGGGCACGTACACATCGACTGCCACATATTTTCCACCCGACCCGGCCTTCATTGCCGGCCCGAAGGTGGCGTTTGTCCACATCGGATCAAAGTGCAGGTCGTTGTGAATCGCACCGCCGTACAGAAGGACACGCGGACGAGACGGAAGGGGTTCCGCGGCCCGCTTTGACAGGATGTTCTGTCCCGTCTCCTTGAGCAGACGGCCCACCAGCTCCAGCATCCGCAAAAAATCCATCTCCCCGTTTTCGTCAAACAGCGACTCGTACTCTTCGCATTTCACATCCAGGATGTGGGGCTGCACACCGGCCTTTTCCGCCGCCCGGATGAGGCGGATGGTCTCATTTTCGGTTTCCTGCGGTCGCTCGGACACTTCCTCCACCTGCGCAATCGCCTTTTCTTCCATTTCACCGCAGTTTTTCGGAATCCAGGTTTCCACCACCAGATCGCTGGTGGCCGCCGCCAGCGGAGGCAGCAGTTCCGTCCGGAACCGCTCCAGGGCAGACAGCGTATTGCTCGTTCCCTCCAGCTGATGGAACTCACCAAAGCCGATCACCGTTGGCGCCGTCCGTCGCAGGATTTCTGCCATGGCATCTGCAGCCGACGCAAAGCGATCTGCCTTTACCGCTGGAACCTCCGGCTCTACCCGTGGCGCAGCCGGAGGAGGCCTGTCTGCGGATTCCTGTTTCTTCGCGGGTTCCCGGCAGGCCACACACGAGAGAATCGCGAAGCCGATCCCGATGGCGCGTGCAGTCAACATGATAGACGGGAAACGTAACACAGGAACAATCAGGTGGGAATATTGCCGTTGCGGCGATCGGGCTTGCTCTCCACCTTGTTGAGATGGCTTTTCAGGTGCTTGAAGAGCTTCATCCGGGTTTCGCCCGGATTGATCACCGCATCCACATATCCCCGCTCCATCGCCCGGGCCGGATTGAGGAACTTGCTCTCGTACTCTTCCATCTTTTCTTCGGTCGCCTTGTCCTGATCCGGCGCCGTTTCAATCTGCTTGCGGAACAGCACCTCCACCGCTCCCGCCGCGCCCATGACCGCTACTTCCGCCGTGGGCCAGGCCAGGTTCACATCCGCCCCCACATGCTTGGAGCTCATCACGATGTAGGCGCCGCCGTAGGCCTTGCGCATGATCACCGCAATCTTGGGAACCGTCGCCTCACAGTAGGCATACATCAGCTTGGCGCCGTGGGTGATCACACCGTTGTGTTCCTGTCCCGTGCCGGGCAGGAATCCGGGCACGTCAATCAGCGAAATGATGGGAATGTTGAACGCATTACAGGTCCGGA
This sequence comes from Deltaproteobacteria bacterium, assembly GCA_029565915.1. Lineage (GTDB taxonomy): Bacteria > Myxococcota_A > Polyangia > JAAYKL01 > JAAYKL01 > JAKQNG01. The sequence goes on along the minus strand of JAKQNG010000224.1, from coordinate 5,121 downwards.
TGAACCGCGCGGCCTTGCGGGACGCATTGAAGTCAAGCACGCCGCCCATGAATTCGGGCTGGTTGGCAATGACGCCCACCGAGTAGCCACCCAACCGGGCAAACCCCACCACGACATTCTTCGCCCAGTTCTTGTGAATCTCAAAAAACGAGTTCAGGTCAAACACCGTTTTGACAATGTTTTTCACGTTGTAAATCTGTTTGGAAGATGTCGGCATGGCCGAATCCAGCACGCTGCAGTCCCGATCAACGGGGTCTCCGGTTTCGAAGAACGGTGCCTTTTCCAGATAGCTCTGGGGCAGATATCGAAGCAACTCCCGAACGCCGGCAATGGCCTCCTCGTCGTGCTTGTAAACGAGATGGGCCACCCCACTGGTCCGCGCATGGACATCCGCGCCGCCCAGGGATTCCGCGTCCACATCCTCAAAAGTGACCGTCTTCACCACCTTCGGGCCTGTGAGGAACATGTAGCTCTGCTTGCGGACCATGACGACGAAGTCGGTCAGCGCCGGCGAATATACCGCACCGCCCGCGCAGGGACCCAGCACCATGGAAATCTGCGGGCAGACACCCGAACTCAACACGTTGCGGCGGAAAATCTCACCATAACCGCCCAGCGAATCGATCCCTTCCTGAATGCGTGCGCCGCCCGAGTCGTTAATCCCCACCAGCGGGGCCTTGGCGCGCATGGCCAGATCCTGGATGCGGGCAATTTTCTTGGCGTGGGCTTCTCCCAGGGAACCGCCCATCACGGTGCGATCCTGCGAATACGCAAACACCACCCGGCCGTTCACCTCGCCGGAACCGGTAATCACGCCATCGCCGGGAATTTTCTTTTTATCGAGGCCGAAATCCGTGGAGCGATTCACCACGCCCGCACCGATCTCTTCGAAGGTTCCTTCGTCGAACAGCAGATCGAGCCGGCGCTGCGCCAGTTTTTCCCCGGCGGGTACCTCTGCATTTTCTTTCCTGCTCGCCGCTTCTGCTGATTCGTTTGACATGAATACCTCCAGATATCGAATTCGAATGGAAAATTGCGAACAGGTCTCTAGCAACAATTACACCATCCCGCAAGGCGCAATTCACGGCAATCCGATGCAGATTGTTTTTTGAATAGAAACAGCGTGTTAGACATCTTTCCGCCATCCAGACCACCCGCTTCTCCACCCCATGGCGGGCCCATTCAACGCCGCAGGCATTTCGCACCTGTAAACCCGTCTGCGCAGCCCCGGGGGCAACACCTGCAACCGGGAAAAGAGATTGCCAGCCCCTGTCCGGTTGTGGTGATAATGTCAGCCATGTATCGAAAACCGTCTGCCCTTTTCCTGCTGATTTCCCTGTGCCTGCTCGCGTCCCACCCGGTCCACGGACGGGAAAAAAAGGTGGTTTCTCTGACGCCTCGGACCCTCGTGGTCCGGGCCCCGCGTCCGCCGGTGGACAGCGATCTGGCCCTGCTGGCCCCCGCCGGTTCCCAACTTGCGATCTGGCTGGACGTACGCCGAATCCACGATTCTCCCGTCAACGCCATGGCCACCTCGGTCATCAACCTGAATCTCCCCGCCGGACTGCCCGAAAAGCCCCTGCGACGGTTGCTGCGGGAGGCCCATGAACTGCTCGTTCTCAGCGGCTGCACGCCGGACGGTGCACCGACGTCCCTGACCATCATCCGGGGCGCATTTGACGGCGCACAGGTCCTTGCGGATTTCCGTCCGGCCGGACCTGAAAACGACACGGTGGTGGGGACTCTGACCGGCATCCGGCTTCGCGAATTCGTCGCCATTTCCCCGACGCCGCAGACCGTCGCCATCGGCACACCCGCGCTGGTGGAGCAGATTCCCGGACTGCTCGAATCCGGCGCGACCAGCCTGCGGCGGGACCCGTCATTCGAGGACTTTTCGATGAAGGGGGCGGCGGGCGTCCTGCGTCTGCGGACGAGCGATGTGCCGATGGATGCATGCATCGCCCGGACCCCTTTTCTGAAACAGTGGACCTGGGTTCACGGGGTCCGGTCAGCGGACGCCATACTGCATCTCGCGGACGGCGCGCTGCTGGAATCCGGCTTCACGCTGAACAACGACAACGACGCATCCACCGGCCGCAACGTGCTGACAAAGGAGTTGCGGGCCATCCTGTCCAATCCGCTGCTGCGGATGTTCAATATCGGCTGGGTGGGCAAGCGCATCCGCTTTGCGGCAGATGGTCCGCAGCTGACCATCCGGGCGGAATTCCGCAACAAGGATATCACCATCCTGTCCAACCTCATCGAACCGCTGCTGGAAATCCAGCGCATCATTGCTTCGCAGTGAAGGAGACAACATGAGAAAACAGCCCGTCGTGGCCATCGACGGCCCGTCCGGTGTGGGAAAGAGCACCGTGGCAAAAGGCGTTGCGGAAGCCCTCGGGTTCCAGTTCATCGACACGGGAGCCCTGTACCGGATAGTCGCGCGCATGGCCGGGGACGCGGGAATCGACTGGGCGGACGGCCCCGCAGTGGCAAAGGTGACAGAGGGCCGCAGTTTCCGCTTCACGCCGGATGGAGAACTGCTGCTGGACGGACAACCGGTGGGCGATACGATCCGCACGACGGAAATCGCCCTCGGTGCATCCGCGGTAGCCCGACATCCGGAGGTCCGCACGGCCCTGTTGCATCTGCAGCGGCAGCTCGGTTCGGACGGCGGCGTGGTGCTGGAAGGCCGGGACATCGGCACCGTCGTCTTTCCGGACGCGGAGGCCAAATTCTTTCTCACCGCATCCGTCATCGAACGCGCACGGCGTCGCTTCCTGCAGTTGAAGGAAAAGGGACAGGATGTCCGGCTCGAAGACATCACTGCCTCCCAGATCGAACGGGATCGACAGGACACGGAACGCACCCACTCTCCCCTGCGAAAGGCGGACGACGCCATGGAAGTGGATTGTGAACAAATCGATGCCCGCCGGGTCATCGAAATCATCTGCCAGCGGATCCGTTCCCGATTCCCCTGACACAACGCCCGTTTTCCTTTGACTTCCAATTCAAAAAGGCATAATGGTGCCCCGTCGCAGTCAAAGGCTCCGCCCCTTCTCATACAACAATTGTATCAGTCAAAACCATGGAGCCGATGACAGACATATACAAGGAGAATGGCATCGCGCCGGAAATCAGGATGAGCACAGACAACCAGACCCAAAACACTTTTGAAGAGCTTCTCGAACAGGCATTTGAGCAGAAGAACAACCTTGAAGAAGGAAACATCGTCAAAGGCACCGTTGTTAAAATCAATAAGGATTTTGTTGTTGTCGATATTGGCAGCAAGTCCGAGGGCGAAATCCCCATTGCCCAGTTTACGGGCCCCAACGGCGAAATCCGCGTTCAGGTCGGCGCTACCATTGATGTTTATCTGAACGATTTGGAAAACGACCAGGGCGTTATCGACCTCTCCAAGGAGAAGGCCGACAAGATGCGCGTATGGGATGACATTTCCGACGCGTGTGATCAGGAAGCCATCATCGAAGGCACCATCAGCCAGCGGGTCAAGGGCGGTCTCTCCGTGACCATCGCCGGTGGCGTCAAGGCGTTCCTTCCGGGTTCTCAGGTCGATCTGCGGCCCATCCGCAATCTGGAAAAGCTCATCGGCGAAACCCACAAATTCAAAATTATCAAGTTCAATAAGAAACGCGGCAACATCGTGCTCTCCCGCCGCGCCCTGCTGGAGCAGGAACGCAACGAGATGAAGGAGCATACACTGGGCAACCTCCAGGAAGGCTCCATCATCGAAGGCATCGTGAAAAACATCACCGAATACGGCGCGTTCGTCGATCTGGGCGGCATCGATGGCCTGCTGCACATCACGGACATGAGCTGGGGCCGCATCGGCCATCCGTCCGAAGTGCTGAAAGTGGGCGATAAAATCAACGTGAAAGTCCTCAAGTACAATGAGGAAACCGAGCGCGTTTCTCTGGGTTTGAAGCAGACCCAGCCCGATCCGTGGCAGGACGCGATATCCCGCTATCCCATCGGCCTGAAGGTGACGGGCAAGGTGGTATCCGTTACCGACTACGGCGCATTCGTCGAACTGCAGCAGGGCATTGAAGGTCTCATTCACGTGTCCGAGATGAGCTGGACGAAACGCGTGAAGCATCCCTCCAAGGTGCTGGAAGTTGGCGACGAGGTGGAATGCGTCATTCTCGACGTGGATACCACGGCACAGCGGATTTCCCTGGGCCTCAAGCAGCTGGAACCCCATCCCTGGGAAGCCTTCGTTGACAAGTATCAGCCCGGCAACACCATCAAGGGCAAAATCCGCTCCATTACGGACTACGGCGTGTTCATCGGCATCGACGATAACATCGACGGCATGGTTCACAAGAGCGACCTGTCCTGGACCCAGCGCATCAATCATCCCTCCGAACTCTTCCGCAAGGGAGAAGAGGTGGAAGCGGTCATCCTGAACATCGACCACGAAGAAGAAAAAGTCAGTCTGGGCATCAAGCAACTGTACGAAGATCCATGGGAGAGAATCCCGATGAACTATCCGCTCGGGCAGGTCCGTGAAGTGAAGGTCATCAAGGTCACCGATTTCGGCGCATTCGTTGAACTCGAGCCGGGCATTGAAGGACTCATTCACGTATCAGAACTCAGTAACGAGCGCATTGATAATCCCAAGAGCGTTGTCAACGAAGGCGACGTCATCAAGGCGGAAATCATCACCCTCGATCCGCAGGAGAGAAAAATCGGCCTTTCCATCAAGTCCCTCAATGGGGATGAGGAACCCGGAGAAATGACCGAGTACGGCAAGGCCGCTGCGAAAAAGAGCACCGAAAAGGCCACCCTCGGCGATCTGGTGCGCGACAAGATCGGCCGGCTGGCGGATGCCGCTGACAAAGATCCGGTCGACTAACCCGTCATTGCCATTCCCTTTGTGACCGACTATGAAACGGTCATGACCGACATCGTCGAATACTATCTGGAACAAATCGAGAAGGATGCATCGGCCAACGGCCTGAACGATTTCCGTCTGGCCCGTGAAGAATTCCACAAACTGGCCGGGGAATTCGAGGAAGGTGAACCGTGGTTCGAGGTCCGCATGACCATGTTTCTGGACTGGTACCTGCTCGAACGCCGGGGACAGGATGGCCGCACCCC
>JAKQNG010000194.1 GCA_029565915.1 Deltaproteobacteria bacterium | reverse complement strand
GCCCATGCACCGCTGAATGCAGCCGCCGACTTTCTGGCAGAGCATCCGGGTCATGTCCTGCTTGCGGTGCAGGTCAACCGTGCTCTGGTGAATGTGCGTGAAGCGGTTGATCTTCTCCCCGGTCAGGTGAGACGTGGCGGTAAGCAGGTCCGCGTTTTCCGGCTTTTGCGCTTCTTCATAGGTTGTCCCGATCGTATTGAGGCAATCCATCTGCAGTTCGTCGGTTCGGTCAATTAACTGCCCGTCAAAATAAATGTTCCTCTTCATTTTGGAAAGACCGTTAATGTAATCCTGCTTGGTTCTCATGGCGTCATCCTTTCTGTTGAAATGATATAAAAAGGGGCCTCGGCCGTCAGGCCCCTTTTGGTCAGTCCATGTTACTTCTTGACTTTCGGCGCCAGGGCTTCACGGTCGCCGCCGCTCATGCCGGCGATGTATTTCACCAGCTTCTTGCGGGAATTGATGTCGTACTGCGTCGTGATGGCAATCTGCTCCATGATCGGAGAGCCGCCGCCGTGGTAGTTGCCGACGTTGGCGATGCCGCCCGTGGCCGAACACATCGAATCGCCCAGGTAGCGCCAGAACTGCGCCTGATCCTCGGCGGACATCTTCGGATTGCGCTTGGTGTACTTCAGGAGCGCCTCGCCCGTGGCCGGATTGGTAAAATCTTTCTCATGCGGGAACGTCGCCACGACGCCGCCCGCGATGTCGCACAGAATCTCCGCCTCGCGCCAGACCGCCTCGCCCGACAGGCAGCGGCCCACGTTGCAGTAAATGGAATGGGGAATATAGGAGCCGGGGCCAAACGGCACAAAACCCATTCCGGGAATATAGACTTCCGGCTTGCCCAGATCGGAGGCGGTGTAGCCGGCGGCATATCCCAGTTCAATCGTCATGATCAGTTCGGCCAGTTTCTCACGGACATGGGATTCCTTGTGGACGTTGTTGCATTCGGCGGCCAGCGCCGCGGTGCCCAAAATAACGTCGCCGATGGCGGGCTTGCAGCCGGAGTAGGAATGACGGTGGAACAGGGCAAACAGCAGCGCCAGTATCCCGCCGTGCAGATTCTCGCCGGCCAGGAAGACTCTCTCCCAGGGCACGAAACAGTCTTCAAAAATCAGGTACGAATCGGTCAGCCCCGGCGTGAAGCCCCGTTTGAAATGTTCGCGCTGGCGGTAGTTATGAATGGTCACCACCTGCTTCATGCCGTCATAATCCGCGGGCACGGCAAAACCCACCGCGTAGTCCTTGTCTTCGGGACGAAGCGCGCGGGTGGGAATCACCAGCACTTCATCGGAGACGGAGGCTTCGGAAATGTGCACCTTGCAGCCTTCGACCACGATGCCGTCCTTCAGGCGTTCCTTGATGCGCACATAGGCGCCCGGATTGGGCTGTTCGGCCGGCCGCAGCATGCGGTCGCCCTTGGTATCCGTCTGGGCGCAGGCGGCAATCATATCTTCCTTCTGGAAGCGGGTCAGCCATTTCTTGAAATTCTCGTGGTAATTCGTCTCGCCCGGCTTTACCTTGTCCGCTTCAAACGACACGTTGTAGATGGCGTTGGTGCCGTCAATGCCCATGCACCGCTGAATGCAGCCGCCGACTTTCTGGCAGAGCATCCGGGTCATGTCCTGCTTGCGGTGCAGGTCAACCGTGCTCTGGTGAATGTGCGTGAAGCGGTTGATC
>JAKQNG010000183.1 GCA_029565915.1 Deltaproteobacteria bacterium | reverse complement strand
TCCATGAGTATTTTGAAAATGCGTTCTGAGCACCGAGGATGGTACTCAGCCTATTCCATTCGAATGCTGTCCCGATAATCGTCGCCCATCTTCCGCAGTGACTCAATGGCCTCACCTGTGACACCACGTTGTTCCAGGCTGGCGATGATCGACTCCAGTCGCTGAATATCCAGGTGCCTCGCTTCTCTCAAACGACGCAGCATGGCGGCGAATTCTTCAAACACGTCGTGCAGCTCATCACCCTTGCGGAGCTTTTCCCAGAGCTGCAGGTGTGTCCCGTCAACAGAACCGAGCAGTCGCTTCAGCTTGTAGACAGGCCCCGCGACCTTGTGTGTCACAACAATCGTAAGGACACTCAGCACAACAACAAGGCCGATCAAGGTTGCCGCAAGTACGACACCAGTGATGAATTTGTCCTTCTGTCCGTGGGAAATAATCGCGGCCTGCGCATCTTCTGTCAGTGCGGCCGCTTCCATCGCCTGAATCGCCATCATTTCGATCGATTCAGACAATGTGTCATACAGAAAATAGCCCATAATCGCGACAATGATCGTCACGACGAGTGCAACCCGAGCCACCCAGCCGAGTTGATATCGCCTGTCGATCAGGTAATTCTTCATCATCCGCTTATAGTGAGAGGGACCGGTAGATGGCATCTGCGACGATGGTGCTCCGCTGTTCTCCATTCGACACTCCTTCACCACAACATGACTCCGACGGAACCCATTTACAACACGTCTGGCGCAGCCTCAAGGATTTTACTGAGCAAGTTGTCAACCAGTCTGCGAATCGCCTTCTCTTCCAGACCATTCTTTTCTTCCGGTGTGACAACAGCCATGCCCGCGGGAACGCGGATCTCTCCGGACGGCATCATGACCAGATTGTATTCGGGATTCGAAAAAACGTTCAAGGTGATATTCACAACGATAAATGTCTGATCCATGCTCAACTTAATCAGTGAACCGGAAATGATAAACCCTTTCAGCTTCTCTCTGTTCAGCTTCTGCCTGACCTGCGCCGGAGGAAGATTGTCCGATTGGATGACAATCCCACTGCGGGACTGAAGGGACTCTGTAACAATCCGCTTCATCACGTCAGTAATATCCTCCCGCACTGACGCGGACGAGTTCCCCATGGCATCCACCTTGACCAGATACTGTGGGCGCTCCGACAGGGAAGCCACCCGGTCTCCCGCCACTTCCGTGGGCGTCAACGACTGAAGAATTCTGGCGGTCGCGGCCAGTTGTGCCTTCACCGGCTGGGATGATGCCGTCCGCCGCGCCTGCTCTATTGCGGCCAGCGCAGAGGGATCGCCGATTTCTGCAATTGCGGCAGCAGAAGCCACCACTACCGGCTCGTCCGGATCCTTCAATGACTCGATCAGTGCCGGCAGTGCTTCGCGACAGCGAATCTTGCCCAGCGTCTGGGCAGCCTGAACCTTCACGCGATAGCTTCCACCGGTCTTGAGGAGATTTATCAGATAGTCTGTCCGGGCATCGGCCATGACCGGTGATGCGGTCAATAGAACAATACACGCGATCACCGCAATGAACGGAAGTTTACCTCTGAAATTCACGACATTCACTGCAGTCTCTTCCCGGTTCCTTTCCCGAAGCAGCCGCTGGGGCATTCGCAGCTGACTCTGCACACTTGGACGGATACCGGGGCATTCTCATCAAAAAATATTGCAGTAATCCGGAGGGATCAGCTGTTCCCATGACTCGATGAATATTATCCCGGCAGCGAGAAAAGGCAAAACAGATTATCTTCGTTTTCATCCACTGCCGTGTGGCCGGGGAGCTTGACTTTATGCACCCCGCAGGGTTAAATAGGGCCAATTTCAAGAACAGTTCCCCGGTGTTATCGAGAACACTCGAATGCGGATCTGCGGAGGATGGAAATGGGTATCGCAATTACAGTAGTAGCGGTCGTCGTTGTTGTCGCTCTGATTATCTATTTTGCCAGACGAGGCAATGATGCTGCATCCTCTTCTCCATCGGACCAGTCATCCACGGTTGCCGAACCTACCGACAAAGGTCAAAAAATCGTATCTGCGGCAGCATCGGAATCTTCTTCACAGAGTGCCCCATCGGCCATCGGAGCATCGGCCGGGGACGTTCCCGAAGAAGAACCTGCTGAAGGCGTCCGCCTGGACGAATCGGAAGAAAAGGCTGCCGTTCAAGAAATTGCAGCGGCCCGAACTGAAAGAAAAATCCAGAGCCTGCGCCAGGGCCTTCTGAGAACCCGCGGATTCTTAACCGAGAAAATAACTTCGCTTTTTAAAGGGCACGCAGAAATTGACCCGGAAATGCTCAACCGACTGGAAGAGACCCTGATCACTTCAGACATCGGCGCGCCCACTGCGGAATGGCTGATGGGCACCGTCAAGCGGGAACTCGATGCGGCATCGTCAAAAGACGGAACAGCAATCCAGTCCCTGCTGAAACAGGAAATCAGAAAAGCACTGGCGCTGCCATGCCCACCATGGACCTTCACACAAAAACCCTTCGTCATCATGGTCGTCGGAGTAAATGGCGCAGGCAAAACCACGACTATCGGCAAACTGGCGTCTCAATTGCGAGAAGACGGTCATCAGATTGTCCTCGCCGCGGCAGATACGTTCCGTGCGGCGGCCGTCAATCAACTGGAAATCTGGGGGAGAAGAACTGGATGCGAAGTTGTCAAACCCGTCAAGGAAGGCGCTGATCCGTCATCTGTTGTGTTCGATGCCATTAAAAAAGCAATCGATGACGGGGCGGACGTTGTCATCGCAGACACCGCCGGACGTCTGCATACGCAGACGCCTCTCATGGAAGAACTGAAGAAAATCAGCCGGGTTGCGGCAAAGGCCACTCAGGGGGCACCCCATGAAATTCTGCTGGTACTGGATGCCACTACCGGCCAGAACGCCCTTGCACAGGTAAGAGATTTCAATGAAGCGCTTGGTCTGACGGGCATTGCACTGACCAAGCTTGACGGCACGGCGAAGGGTGGTGTCATCATCGGCATCTGTCACGAGTATCAGATACCGGTTCGATATATCGGAATTGGCGAAGCGAAAGACAGCCTGCGGGCGTTCCATCCAGATGATTTTGTCGACGCATTGTTTGACGTTGACGAGCCCACCGGGGTCTGAGCTTTCAACCGGTAAAAAGCATCCGTGTCGATGCTCTCGAAATCACGAAAATCCTGAATCCTTCGGTGTAAAAATGACGAGCTGGAATTTCGAGGAAACTGTAAATTAAATATTGCTTACAATTTCAGCCATATGCTATAGTGGGGCACCAAATGACAGAATTGAATAAAAGGTTAATTATTTTAAATAGTTACGCTCATACCCACTGGTTTGTAAATCGTTCGCGAGAGGAAAGTGCGATGAAAAGAAAACCCATGGAGCTGTTACTGTTGCTCATTTCCCTTGTCCTCATTCCCGTTGCTGCCGCCGGGCAGGACGACATGACTTTTGATGAAGAAGAAGTCGATTCAACAAATGAGGATATGACAATCGGTGAGGATGAAGCCAGTTCCACGACCGGTGCTGCCTCCGACGGGACAACCAGTTCCTCCGACGATGATTTGATTGAACTCGACGATCTCGGAATGGACACCGGGGCGGAAGTCGGCGTGGGAACAACAGGAGAAGGGAAAAAGTCCGAATTGAGCGCTGGAGATCAGGTGCTGAAGCGGCATCCGATCTGGGCCATTCAACAGGTGTACGCCCTCCGGAAAAAGCGGGTTGATCTGCAACCATCTTTTGGCGTGTCCTTGAACGATCCCTTTGTTCAACATCAGTCTTTTAACCTGAGTGCGGCTTTCTATATCACAGAAGTTCTGTCCATTGGCCTGAGCTTCAACTGGTACCGCTTTCTCGACAAAGAAACTGATGTGAACTATTCCATCAGTCGAGCAACGCACCAGACAGTGCCCATCAACGAATATTTCTGGGGCGGCCAGCTGAACATGACGTATGTTCCCATGTATGGGAAATTCGCGCTTCTTCAGAACTGGATCATCCACTGGGATGTATGGTTGATCGGTGGTGGCGGATTTATTTTCACCCGTCCAATCCCGGTGATTGACCCTGATTATCGAACATTCGATTATGAAATTAAATTCTGCTTCAATGTAGGCATCGGGGGCCGCTTGTACCTGACCCGTTTTCTGGCCATTTTCCTTGAGCTGCGGGATTACCTCTTCCCGGAAAAGCTGGAAAGCCTGCGGACCTATTCCGATCCAGCTCTTCGCCAGAACAAGGACTACTGGCTCGATGAAGACGTAAAACTGACGAACAACGTCATGCTGCAGGTTGGTGTCAGCCTATTCCTGCCGTTCACTTTTGATTTCAAGTTGCCCAAATAACCGGTCATGAAAGCAGGGATTCAAATGCACAATACTATGCGAAAGGGATTTGGAAATATGACCCGCTTCACCCTTGCGTTCGTTTTTGCCCTGGGCGCACTTCTCGGCACAACCGGTACCTCGACTGTCTGCGCGCAGGAAATTCTTCTGGAAGGTCCACTTGCCGGCGCACCGGCGGTTCGACAAAAAATTCAGTATCGAAAACTCCGTTTTTCCGTTGGTCCGCAATTCGGCTACACGCTTCTCAATGACTACATGCACAGCTTCCTGCTGGGCGCAAAGGCCGAATTCAATATCACGGACTGGCTGGGGGTCGGAGTGGTTGGCTTTTTTGCGTTCAATGCACCCACCCATCTGACGAAGCATATTTCCGACTCCAACAATCTTGCCGGTGATTCAACTGTTCCATCTGACAGCAACTGGCCAAGCTATACCGGATCACATAATTTCGAAAATCAGGTTGCCCGTCTGAAAAGCATGATCATCGGGCAGGTTGCACTGGTGCCACTGCGGGGAAAGCTCGCTGCATTTGAAAAATTGTTCGTTGCCGTGGATGGCTATCTGTTCCTCGGCGGCGGTGTGGTCATGTTCCAGGAAAGAACCCACTGCTCCGGAAATGGCTGTGGCGACATTGAAGACTTTCAGGCTGGCGGAGGCACGGTAACGAGAGAACTCATCACCAAAGGTGTCGTATCCTTCGGTATCGGCTTCACGGTGTATTTCAACAAATTCATCGGAATGAATTTCGAGTATCGCCTGGCGCCATTCAAGTGGAATGCCGCCGGTACGGATGAAGCGGGACAGGCAGGAACGCAGTGGGTTCTTCATGAAAACCCGCCCGACAGCGATGAGCCGATTATCTGGGACACCACGGCCGAAGGATCCGGTGATTACCCGGATGGAAGAATTACGAAAAAAGATCAAACCTGGAATGCAAACCAGAGCATCATCATCGGTGTCGTGTTTAACCTTCCTAAAAATCCCAAGATTACTGAGTAACTGCCCATCCCTCTTCCATCATTCCATTGCCCCTATCGCTTCTTTGTAAACAAATCCAGCAACCCGGATGATTCTGATCCCTGACGCATTCTCAGAATCCGCAACTGTCTCGCTGCGTCGATATTCTGCGGATCGATTTCAAGCGACTTCTCAAAATACCCCACTGCTTCCTTTGTCTTCTTCTGCCTGACATAGAGGCTTCCCAACAGATACGGCAGCAATGCCTCATCTGGAACCTTCTTGAACATTGCCTTCAATTCCGTCTCTGCTGTCTCGACACTTTCCGGGTTGAGAAGAAACCGTGTCCAGACAATATAGGCCTGATGCTTGGCTTTCGACTCGCTTTCCTCGGCATTCTGAAATGCGATCAATGCATCCGCGTACAGCCCTTCTCGCAACAGCCGGATGCCCTTCTCAAACATTTTCTGTTTGTCTTCTCTGGCCGGTAATGCCTGCTGCCGACTTGTTCGGCTTCGCGGTGCCAGAAAGGTATTCCCGGCCGGCTTGTCCAGCGTTTCCAGATAGCGACTCTTTTCACCGGGAGTACTCAATATCCGGTAGGCGTTATGGATCCGCATGTGGAGTTCCTCAATTCGATCATGGACGGTGCCGTTGCTGATTCCGACCAGACGATCAGGGTGAAACTGCTGACGCCGATTTTCGAATGCCTGTTTCAATTCCGCCGGGGATGCGTTTCTTGATACACCGAGAAGGGTGAAGTAATCCGCTGTCCGCAATTTGACATATTCCGCCAGCAATTCCTCCGCTCGGGCAGATGCTTGCGCAGCCTTGTCCGGAATGACAGAAGGCACAGGCGGCACACTGGTGACGGACACGCGCGCCACCTCTCCATGAGCATCCGCAGCAGTGAACCCGATCATCTGCATGACATAAAAAGCAAAGAGGATTTTCAGCGCCAGATCTTTGTCCGTACTGCTGTGCACGATCTGCGCAATGCTGTGGTTGTGCTGAACCTGTTGCAGAACCCTCGCCTCCACCGTGTTCAACGCCAGATCGGAGGAGGTATACGGACAATCTTCCAGCGCAAAAGTGGCCTCTGCCTCCTTGAGAACCCGGATATCGCGGATGGCCTGGGTGGTCCAGCAGCTGACAACCCCGTCGAGAATCAACCGTCCCGGCTTCATCCTGGCCGCCATGACGTCATCCTTCCAGGAATCACCGGATTCAAACACAAACATTCCGCTGGCCCAGGAGAACGTGCTGACGACTTTCGCCATGAGATGGAGCTCCAGCTCTGAAACCATCTCGTGGGGAGAAAGATAGCCGAAGCGCAGGAGTGTTTCCCCATACTGAATGCCGGAAAAGCTCATTTCCGTAATCGCCGCTTCATGCTGTTCCCGGGTGATCTTTTTCCTGGCGATGAGAAATGCACCAAAGGTTTCCTCCGGCAGGGACGATTCCGCATAGACCGGATATCCATTCTGAAAGAAAATCCGCTTCTCCGTCGTTTTCTGAATCAGCCGGAGGCGACCAGTCCGGTTTTCGAGAAATACCGCATGCATCAACCGTGGCATGGGAAAAGACGAAAGCTGTCCCTGCGAGGGCAACGCCACGGTGTTGCAAACCAGCTTGCGCTCATCCGGCACCGCATCTCTGGTCGTCGTGGGAGGACTGCCCATGTCCCGCACGGTAATCCGGGCCCTTCTGCGCTGGGGTGGAGGATTGGACGAGGAGGATCCCCGCCGGGCCAGTGCCTCCTCAATTGTCTCCACCAGCACACGAACCTGAAAGGGCTTCTGCAGGAAGGCCGTCACCCGGAAGGGTTCCGTCTGTCGAAGCAGGTCGTTGCTCTGCAGAACGGCGCTCATCAGTACCACCGGCGTCTGCAGGTGATCGGGGTTCCCGCGCAGGGACTTTAACACCTCAATGCCGTCCATCCGGGGCAACAACACATCCAGCAGAATCAGATCCGGTCGCAGACGGAGCGCCTCCGAAAGTCCCTGCTGACCGTCAACAGCTTCATTCACCTCGAATCCCCGGGACCGCAGATAGACAACCACAACATTGCGGACATCCTCATTGTCCTCAACCACCAGTATCCGTCTGCCTTTGACCGCTTCGTTCATGGCTGCCGACGCCTTCCCTCTTTCCAATATAACTCAATATTTCGATTTATCTCAATAAGTACGGATGGATACACTTTTCCTGCTCCGCCATGCAAAGAGAGAGCGACACCCGCTTCCGGAAATCCGGTCGACAAACGTTACAGCACCATATTAATGGGAACGGTCTTCATGAAACACTGCGTGTCATTGCACATGCTGAATCGCAACTCAAAGGACAACCGGACTTCCCCTTCCGCCTGTACCGGTATGGCGAATCGAACCTTTTCGAAGGTCCACGGTTCTGCATCATCCGGCCCGAAAACCGTTTTTCCAACCGTCCCACCGTCGATGGACAGCACCTTCAGTTTCCACGGATAATCCGTATTGCAGTGACACCCACCCGCTCCGACGACGGTGACCGCCACCCTCTTCCCGCCGGCAGTTCTGCGCCCTTCCGCGCGCAAAGAGAACACGTCGCCATCGTGAACGACTGTCGGAACAGGACCTCCGGCCGTGTGGGCGGTATGCCCGGCGAGCATCCCGATCAGAAGCCAGAGTGTCGCGTATTGCCGAACTGATTTCATTCTGAATGTCCTCACAAAAAACATCCCGGTCATACAACAGGAATGATATGATGGTTTTCACATTTATGAAAGACCGCCCGACACAAGACCCTGATGAGCTGTCTGACGATTCCCTGTTCCGCGGTCGTGTCCTGCTCCATCAGCCTCTGCGGGGATATCGCTTTTCTGTTGATGCCCCACTGCTTGTCTGGTTTGCGTGCCCGGAAAAACCGGTCGCATCCTGCGCAGATCTGGGAGCCGGATGTGGTGTACTGGGCATTTCCCTGCTCGTCGCACGCCGGGCCAACCGCGTGGTCGCTGTTGAGCTCCAATCCCGTCTGGCGCGACTGGCGCAGCGCAATGCAGCAGTCAACAACGTTGGGGACCGGTATTCCATGATTGAAGGTGACATTCTTGCCGGACCGGACATCCCCGCCGATGGACAATTTGAACTCGTTGTCTCCAATCCACCATTCTGGCCCGCGGACAATGGCCGGCCATCGCCGGATCTGGAACGACAAATCGCCCGACACGAAACCCATGTGACGCTGCACGCCATCGCCGACACGGCCAGACGACTGCTGCACCCGACCCGCGGCCGTTTCTGCATCGCCTATCCGGCCAGGCGTCTGGAGCATCTGCTGATGTCCATGTCCAGGGCAGAGTTGAACACCACTCGAATTCTGTTCGTTCACCCCCGGGCAGATACCCCGGCGGAACTCGTCCTTCTGGAATGTCGCCGCAACAGAAGCGGACATCTGAGGGTGGAACCGCCCCTGGTACTGAAGGATGGCCGGAACCGGGACACGGAACAGGCCGAGTTCATCCTGGCCGGCGGGTTTGCACCGGAATTTCCCGCCAGCACACGCGAATCGCAGCAAAGGCTTGAATAATCAGTTGATGGGTTCGGATATCAGGCTGAATTCATCGGCCATATCAAACATCAGAAGACCCTGCTCGGACTGGTCGATCAACAGCACATCTCCGCCCGGAGAAACCTCGATGTCGGTAATGTCCGCACCGAGAACGACCGACATGGGAGAAAAACCATTGATCGTCGAAAACACAATTGCCAGCTGATCCGTGGTGGTCTTCATCGCCCCTTCTTCTACCTGGGCAACGGGATTCAGCAGAAAACGCAGGTAACTGTTCTCAAACGGCACACCCTCGAATACCCGGCTGGACAGGCGGGGATGATCGCCATTATCGGACTCTTCCAGCCACGGAACACACATGCCGTCGCGCATGGACCCCCGCGACAACCGCCCCGTGGACGTTCCCGTGAGCACCCAGGAATCGGACGCCCGGATTTCGTAGGTGAACGCCTGACCGAAACACTCACGGGTCGGGAGCGGCGCAAAGGCCCGTTCTTCCGTGCTTTCCAACGGCGTGATCTGCAGGGTCGAACTGTCAACGATGCCGGAAATCCGGTACATCATGACAATCTCTTCGTCCTCATACGCCGTGCAGTCCACACCATCCCGCATTGGCGCCGGGGCAGACGTGATTTTCACGAAGTCGCCCGGATAGTTGCGGAACCCCTCAAAATAAAGGGAGTTCTCTCCTTCCGCCCAGGCCCCCCACAGGTCGGCACCGGCCGGGCCCAGAGCGCCGGCCGAACAGAAATCCTTGTATTCGTCCCTGAACACAACGGTGTTGTCATCCCCGTCCAGCAGCACGCCGACGCCGCTGATGCCCAGAGCGCCCTGAAATGCCAGTTGCCATGTCTCCGCTGTGCTCATCCGCCGATCACAACGGAAAAACAGATTGTACGCATCCTCGTCGACATCGTAGCGGAATCCGCCCGGGTCGTCCGCGCAGGCTGTTTCCGGATTGACGCCTGTGGGAATGGCGGCGACAAACGGTGTCTCATCCAGAGAATAGGTCGTCCCGTCCGCAACCAGCACCGGGGCATCGCCCAGTTCGGGAAACAGGGGTGCCTGCTCTTCTTCTCCGTCGTCATCGCCTTCTTCATACCAGAGGTTCACTGAACGGAGCGAATGGGGATACACCGTGTAGTCGCCGATGGATGCCGCAAACCCGTCATCAATGGCCACATCCAGAACAAAGACGGCGGACTGGGTGGTGGACACGAGGCCGAAGGTTCCATTGAATGTGAACGGGTCGGGAAGCTCTCCGTCGTCGAGGGTCTCTCCGAGGCGCAGCAGCTTTACTTTCCGGGCAATGCCGGGAACGGCGATGCTGTAGGGATCATCCGCCGCATCATTCCAGCTGTTGACCTCCAACAGCTGCTCGGACACGAGATCCAGCACGACAATCCCGCCCGACTCATTTTCAACGATGTATATCCACCGCTCCAGTTCCGGCTCGATGGACATGTCCCGTGCCGTGAAGGTGCCGATGTCCATCCGCCGCACCGCCACGTCAACGGCCGGAAGTTCAAGGACGGCTCCGGTCTGTTCAAAAGATTCCCTTGCCCGCGCGACAAACGCACCGGTATGGATTTCGAGCACGTAGTTGCCGTCCGGGCTGCCGCCGAACCCGCCCTGCTGCCCGCTCACATACAGCGACGCATATCGACTGGAGGCCTGCATTGCAAAAGGCGCAATCCCTTCGGGTCGCTCGTCCACGATGGGCGTCGGCGACAGGGTTCCCGCGTCCAGTCGCAGCCAGGCAAGGGGCCCTGCCGGAATCTCCCGTTCAACACCGTCATCGTCAACGACCGTGTACGGCTGGAGGTTGACCACCGCAACACGCCCGACTGTGGGCTGCGTAACAAATGCAAACCGATCCGAAATGGAATCCGTTCCGGAAATGCCGGCGTCGGAAGCAATGACAATCCGCGCCGCCGGTGCGCCCAGATCGACGGAGGCCGCGGGCGTCAGCGAGGGCCGGGCAAGACGCTCCTCCACATCAATGACAGACATGTCCCTTGTCTCAAAATTGACTGTATAGACGCGGGTACCGTTGTGGGCCGCCGCGATATCCGACGGCTGACCGCCCACGGGAATGAAACTGTTAAAGGGAATGCGGTCTTCCTGATCGACCACTTTATAATCTTCCAGATCGACAATCGCCACTTCGCCGTATTCGGTCTGGGTGACAAACGCATATACCTGTGCATCGGTCCGCTCACTGTTGGTACAGCGTGCAAGGGGCAGCGGTCCATCTTCCTCGTCAAAACAGACAAGTGCCAGATCGGCGGGGCGATTGAACTGCGCAATGTCCTCGTCCGGAATGTCGTCTTCACACCCGACGGCAGTCAGCAACGCCGCCAGCGCCGGAACGGCCAGAAGCAATCGATACGGTTTCCACATGTTCACGTTGTCAATATCCTTTGGGCAACTGCGGCTCGCCGATGCGGAGGATCCGCAGATCGTCGGGCTCCGCGGACGTCCTGACCCGCACCTGATTGAAGGGAGGAACCGCCTGCATCAACGAAATCGTCGATTCCGAAAAATTGGCCACATAGGCGATCTGCCGCGTTCTGTCGAAGGCGATATCCTGCGGCCCTTCCCCGGTGCGCCGGATGACCGTCGTCATGAGATGCGTATCGATGACGTAGACCTGCCGGGTGAGAAAACAGGATACGAATGCATAGAGCCGATCATCCAGCTCATCCGCCGGATCTCCTTCGTCGGCAAACAACTTCACCTGCGAAGTTTCGGGGCAGACAGTGACCATGTCCGTCATTTCATAACGGGTCAGATCCACCTTGAGCAGGGACGGAGGCGACTGCACCAGAATGAAACCCGTTGTGCCATCGGGGGAGACCGCCATCCGCCGGGCATCGGTTCCACCGTACAGCTGGGATGCAATACTGATGGTGGCCGCCTGGGAAAACCACGGATCGAGGAGATAGCTGCCGCCGGCATCCAGATCCGTTTCAACCCGCAGCACCGCCACATGGGGCGTCGGATCCCGCTGGCCGGAAATGTAGATGTCCCGCGACAGTGGATTCACGGCAATTCCCGCAGCCCCTTCCACCACCCCGCCGATGACCTTGATGAGCCGGTTTTCAAACACGGTCGGCCCGTCCCCGACCCGTCGTGCGACCGAGAAAAGGGAAACCTCACCCCCTGCGCGATGGGTGACAAATCCCAGCGTTTCGGTAACGGTTGCGCCGCCCTCTTCCCGCACGTAGTCCATGGTCCGCACGCTGTACGGTTCGATGGGCAGCGACACCGAGCCGTCCTGGGCGATCCGGTGGGCGGCATCGCACATGCGGTCGTCTCCTTCACCGCAGTCCATCAGGTCGCCGTCTGCCAGCAAATCGACCATGATGATGGTCTGTTCTCCGCGCACGGGAATCAGCGCCCGGTCCCCGGCGGGTGTCACGTCCAGATCGCTGGCGTAGGCGCCGAGCCGGATGGTTTCCGCAGCATCGATGCCGCCCGCTTCATCCACCGTGCAGGTGTCCGATGTCACGTCGTCACAGAACGCGTCCAGTGAGACACCGGCGGGCAGGGTCAGAATGCCGGTCTGCGGATCCCATTCGCCGGTCCCGTCGAGAAGCGACAGGTCGAATGCCACCAGGGTCCCGGCGTTATAGCGAAGGTCGAAATTGGAATTTACCACGAGCAGGTGGGAGTCGCCGTTGACGGTGGCAATCGCCACGGGAAAAATCAATTCATCGCCCGGCGGAGAAATTCCCTCCGTACTTCCGAGGCACGCGGAGAGCCCCAGAAACAGTGCAGATACGCAGAATGCCTTGATATTGCCAGTCATCAGAAGCCGGATACTAGACGAACCCCCTGCCCCAATCAAGGCATGTTTTCCCGAAAACCCCGGGGTGGCCAAACCGGTGGCAGAAGGCGCCGGATGGCCACCTGCAGCGCTGGAAGTCCTTGATATTGCATGGGTCCTCTCAGGCATGGAATTTGATAGAGGGCCATTGATGACTCCGCTCCAGCGCATGGCCATTGCCTGTCTCTCCGGCATCCTGACCGGCACCTTCCTGCCCCTGCCCGCTCCCCTGTGGGCCTTCCTTCTCCTCGCCTGCCTTACGCCTTGTCTGCTGCGCTGTTCCTCACCCATCCCGCAACTCCTGCTGCTGTTTACCGCCGCGTGGTTCCGCGTCCCACAGCCCCCGGTTCCATCCACTGCCGCGGTCCCCGGAACCGGCTGCCCCATCGCCGTCGACGCCACCATCGCCGACACGCCCCTGTTTTTTCAGAATCAGACCCGCTGGACCGCAGACATCCAGCAAGCCTCCGCCTGCATCCATTCGCGCCGCATACCGCCCTTTCGCGATGCACAGGGGCGCATTTTCCTGACCCTTGACGCCCACGCGCCGGAGCTCCACCGGGGCGACCGGATCCGGTTTATCGCCGCACTGCGGCCACTGCACGTGTATCGCAACCCCGCGACGCCGGCCCGACCATCACGTCAACCGTCATTCACCGTCTGGTTGGCAGACCCGCGGGCAATCGTCCTGAGCGACCGCGCATCGACCCATCTCGAACCGGCCCTCGACCGGGTGCGGCGCCGCATCGCGTCCATGTGGGAACAACACCTGGACGAAAAAAACGCCCGGCTCGCCATTGCGCTGACCATCGGCCAGTCCCGCATACTGACCCGGGCGGAGCGAACGGCCTTCGCACAAACGGGAACTGCCCATCTGCTGGCGGTCAGCGGACTCCACCTGACCATCGTCGTCCTCCTCGTCTTTGCCGCCCTGCGCGCCATTCTGCGCCGCATCTACCGCATCGCCGCAAAAATGGACGTCACGCCCATCGCCGCCGCCGCCACCATTCCCTTTGTCCTGGCGTTCACCTTTCTGACAGGCTGTGCACCACCAGTCGTCCGCGCCTGCACCATGACCCTGTTCGTGCTCATCGGCATTCTGGTGAAAAGAGATGCCAACCACCTGCAGTCATTGCTGCTGGCCGCCGCAGGCATTCTCTGTGTCGACCCGTCATTCATCGGTTCGGCCGGCTTCCAGTTGTCCTTCGCGTCCGTGGCAGGTCTTCTCTTCTTTCGCTGGAACCCGGAACAGGCCGTAAAAACAGCCCCGGAGAAAGGAACGCTGCACCGCATGCGCAGCGCGATGCGACGTCGCTTTTTTTCCCTGGCCCATGCCTCCATTGTGGCCTCCGCGATGACGACACCCATCCTGATGGCCCACGGATGGGTCATTCCGCCCGCTGCGCCCATCGTCAATCTGGTGGCGGTTCCCTTTGCCACGCTGATTGTCATGCCCCTCCTGCTGTCCGTGACGGCCCTGTCGCTCGCAAGTCCCATGGCCGCTGCCCATGGGGCCCTCTGGTGCGGACACGCCCTGGACGGTCTGCACACAATCGTCGGGACCCTGGAACCATTGAGCGGCGGTCTGGTGGTCGCAGACCCGCTGACAGCCACCGCCGTGTGCCTGCTGTGCGCCACCGCCATCCTCCTTATGCAGGACCATCGCCGCGCTGCCCTGGTCATGGGCGCCGCGGGGCTTGCTGCCTTTGTCGCCTCCCGGGCCCTGGCCACGCCACCCATACCACCGGGCGAGCTGGTCATTGACGTACTGGACACGGGTCAGGGCGACTGCACGCTGGTGACGTTCCCCGACGGACGGCACTGGCTGGTGGACGGCGGCGGCACGGCACAGGAACGCATCGGCGCCGATCATCTGGTGCCCGTCCTGCGCAACCTGGGCGTCCGACGGCTCGACACGGTCGTTGTCACCCATCCGGATGCGGACCACACGGCGGGGCTCCGCGACATCGTTGCCGCCTTCGGGGCGCAACAGGTCTTTGACAACGGCCGTGGAAACGAAGCAGACGCGGACTGGTGGGGTCTGATGACAGCGTTGCGACAGCGGCACATCCCCGTCCGCCGAGCACCGGACATCTGCGGCATCCATGCCGTGGGCGACGTACAGGTGGAGGTGCTCCATCCGTGTGCACCGGAAATGCCGTTCGATCCGCCCCTGTCCGCCAACGACAGCTCCATTGTCCTGCGCCTGTCCCACCACCATCGCCGGGTGCTCCTGACGGGAGATCTCGGGCACCCGGGGGAACAGATTCTGCTGTCCCGCGGCGCATTGCTCAGTGCCGATGTCCTGAAACTGGGCCATCACGGCAGCGCCGGTTCTTCCAGCGGTGCATTGCTCAACGCAGTGTCTCCGTCATCCGCCATTGCCAGCTGCGGCGAAGGCAACCTCTGGAAGTTTCCCGCCGGCGTGGTGCAGAACCGTCTGTCAGAGCGCCGCATCCGACTGCTGCGCACAGACCTGCAGGGGGCCATCCGGGTGAGGATTTTCAACTCCGGCATCCGGATTGGACCGTCTGCCGCTCCCTGAACGCCGGAAATAATTTGTTGCCACTCCTCCTACCGTGGGGTAAGAAACCTCTGTTTTCTCCACGGCGCCCACTGCGCGCAAACCCCAGAAGGATGATTGAAACGCTGCATGAAGAACGAGATATTTGATCTACTGTCCGGCCTGACCCCTGAACCTGTACTGCTGACACCGCCCCATCGCACTCCCGAAGTGGAAATCTCCCGGGAAACGGCCTTCTGCCTGCACGCGTTGATGAACGAGCTGGGCCGACGCATCAACATGACGCCGGTGGCTGTGTATGAAGCCCTCATCATGAAAGGCATTGCCGGATGGCTGTCGGATCTGCCCGAATCGCACCGCCGGGCCATGGGCATTTCGAAAGGGACACCGGCAACGCCCGCCGTCAGGCACGATGACACAGAAGACGCGGAGGACGATCATCTCGCGGCGAAGGCCCAGCAGGCGGCCTATGCCAAAATGACCGAATCGTTTACGTACACGCCGATGACCGCGCACGCAGTGGAACAGAACAGCTCCCGCCGCGCGGAAAACCAGCCAGCCGGCAACGGCGGTCCCGGGCGGAACAACCACAAGAAAAAGCCCCATCCCGATCGAAAGAATTACCGCCAGTCCGGCGGCTCCCGCCGCAGGCGCCACTCCGAATCCCGCAGTCACAGCCAGCGTTGATCAGTTGAGCCGATCCCTGTCCCGGGGCGGTTGTTCCGCGTCGGCAGAGCGTTCCTCAATGGCGGAGATGAGGCGGTCCATGGCCCTCTCTTCGGCTTCCATTTCCGCTAATCGACGCCGATGGCGTCGACGGACAATGCGGAACCCCATGATGCACAGGAAGGCGGCAAGGCCCAGGACCACCGTGTCGCCGGTCAGCTCCCGCAGCCAGCTCGAACCGGCAAACAACCGACGCCGCCACCTTGCCTCCAGCTGCGCCACCGACACGCCGCAGGCATTGCGAAAGGCAACCTCGAACGGTACCGTCCGCACCTCATGCAGGATTCGGCGGATTCCCGCCCACCCGTACTGCTCCACCAGAAACGACGTGAACTCCGCGGCCTGCGCATACGCCCTTTCGGCATTCGCGCCGCCCGCCGGATATCGCTCGATGTCCCGCAGGGTCGAAATGTCATTGACCATGGACGCCCACCAGATGGCGCCCCGGCGCTCCAGTGACGACCCTTCCGACTGCAGAATGGCCACCCCTTCCGAAAACCATCGCGGTACCCGCGCGCCGCCGGATGCCTGTCGGAATGCCATATGGGACAACTCGTGGGCCAGGGTCACATCCATGTCCGCATGCACGCTGCCATCCATGCGGTAGAGGGGCAGCAGAATGAGACCGTGCTCCGGAAATGCCACAGCGCCGGTCCACTCCGGCAGTCGCAGGCCCGCCGGCGCCGTTTCGTGGAGTTGGTCCGGGTCTTCCACAATCCGTACGTCGATGGCGCCCGATGACGAAGGGAACGCAGCGCCGAGCTGGGCATAAATGCGACGGGCCGTGTGCGCGCAGGTGTCGTGCAACAGATGCTGCAACCCCGCGTTGCGGGCGGGCGTGGTGAGCCGGCACACTCCCATCTTTGCCACCACGTCCGCATCCGACGCCTGCACAGGTGACAGGATGGTCAGGCCGAGTACCACCACGGCCAGCGCCGCCATGATGCGTTCATTCCTCGCTGCCAATTTCCTTCTCCGCCGCCTGCCGGCGCAGGAACTCCAGATTTTCCGCAGCACCCCGATGTCCCGGATGGAGCTGCAACGCCCGCTCGCAGGCGGCTTCCGCTTCGCCCATCCGCTGTTCGAGGGCCAGGACAAACCCCTTCATGGCCCAGGCATCGGCGTTGTCCGGATGGTCGCGGAGCACCCGCTCCAGCAGCAGTTCCGCGTCCTGCAGACGGCCCATGCGGGCCACCACATAGCTGAGGTCGATGAGGTACTCCGGGTTGGACGGTTCCAGCGCCAGGGCCGACCGGATCTGCACTTCGGCTTCCTCTGCCTCCCCTTGTGCCATCAGCGCCACGCCGTAGTTGTTCCGCAGGGCTCCATCCCGGGGTGACAGGGCAATCGCCTTTTCATAGGTGGCACCGGCGGCCTTCAAGCGTCCGGCCATCACGTAGGCCTGGGCCAGATTGGCCAGAATGTCCGGATCGTCCGGCGACAACCCGGCAGCCGCTTCCATCTGCGCCACCCCTTCCTCGACCATCCCGCACTGGAGCAGCGCCGTTGCCAGATCTCCCGCAATGCTGCCATTGTCCGGGCGCAGTTGCAGCGCCTCGTGCAGAATGCGGACGGCCTCCCCGGGCTGACGCGCTTCGATGCGCGCCTGACCCAGTGTGTGCAGGGCATCTGCCCCCATGGCCGTCGTTACATCAGCGGGCAGCGGGCCATCCGTTCGACACGGCGCCACCGACACCGGCAAGGCACTCTCCTCTTTTTCCTGCTCCACCCGGGGCGAGCCGCCGATGGGTGTCATTCCCGCTGCGCCCTGTAAACCGTCGGTCTTTGCGGCCGGCCGGTCCGTCGCGGCACCGCAACCCCACAGCAGAAACAGGGCCGCAATTGCCGGCAGCTGCTTCACGGTGCGCCACCGGCGGGTCCGCCCGCCTCCGGAAGTGCCGCAGATGCCGCCGCCCGCCGCTGCGCCAGCTCTTCGAGGGTCACGTCCTTTGCCGGATTCTCCCGCCCTCCCAGCAGCTCCCGCAGTACCGGCGCGATGCGCAGGGGCCGCACATCCGGATAGTCGTCCGGCTGCAGATACTCCGCTGCCTGCGCAATGGCCGCCATGGCGTGATAGTTGTAGTCATTGCGCAATCGCACATGACCCAGGGTATATCGATATCCGCCCATCGCATCCCGGGGATCGGGCAGGAAGAATGTGGAATCGTAGGAATCATGCTGGAGCTGCAGGCAATACCGCATGCTGTGGACCACCACCTGTCGCCGCTTTTCCACGTCGCGGCCGATGCGCCGGGCCACGGCATAGGCAGCGGACGCACCTTCCGCATACTGGCAGGAGTTCACGGCCGGCAGCTCCTTGTGCACCTTGAAGGATGCACCCACGTAGTCGGGATACTGGGCGCGGTGCTGCCACCAGAAAAACTCATCGTCGATCCAGTCCTGGGTGCGGAACGCGAGGTCCGCGTAACGTCGATCGCCGGTGATCCGGTGGAGGTCCTCCATGGCCGTCACCAGCCAGGGCACAATGCCGATGAGGTTCACGCGGTGTTCCTCGTCGTAGATGCCGTTGTCCGTCCGCTCCGACACGGCCCTGTCCCACTGCTGCATGTAGTAATCGATGGATTTATCGCAGGCCTTCTTGAAGCGCTCGTCCTTGAAATGACTGTACAACCGCGCCAGCACAAAAATGAACTCACCCGCGTGGATGGTGCTCTCCGCGCCGTAATAGGGATGGTCGGGCGGCACGTCGTACTGGCGGAAGTGTCCATTGCGATCCTGCATGTAGAGGATCTCTTCGGCCATGCAGGCCAGCTCATCTTCATAGTCGCTGATGTCCGCCACATCGCCGAGTTTCAGAATGGACAGGATGGTCACCGCCACCGCATTCAGCTTGGCGTTGTAATAACGCGCCGGCGGATCCCGGTGACAGATGACGCAGCGCTTGTCCTTGAATCGCAGAAACTTCAACGAAAAGTCGATGCCGCGCCGGGCACTCTGCACATATTCGCCCTTCTGGGACAACTTGTTCACCATGAGCAGGGTGTACGGATTGAGGGCGTGGCGGACGATGTTGCCCCCCGGCGTCCAGCGCCGATCCGGCTTGTTGAGGGGCATGTACTTGTAGCGGAACTGCCCGTCCGGGGTCTGATTGTGAATCAGCCACAGGGCGCCCAGCTCCAGGCTGCGAATCAGCGATGCGTAGGACACGTCCCAGATGGTCTTCAGGGGCACACCCCGGTAGAGCTCCACAATTTCCCGTCCCATGTCCGCGGGCCGCTCAATCCAGTTCACCGTGCGGAACCGCGTGAAATCGTACCGGCTGTCCGCCTTGAATGCGGATTCATGAAGCACCATGTCCCTCGTCGATTCCCGGTTGGTCTCCAGCCTGGGCGGTCGCAGAAAATCCTTCAGCCCCGCCTTGGCCAGCATCTTTTCTAAAAACTGCACCTCGCTCGTCATCTCCATCTGCACCGCATAGGACGGTTCGAGGTAGTGAATCTTCCGCTCGCCGGCGCGCTCCTTCAGCATGACCCCTTCCAGGCCGAGCTCCACATACCACAGCAGGTTCTGGGCCGTCCGATCGGTGAGCACGGTCTGGTGATAGAGCACGTCGATTTCAATTTCCATGTCGTCAATGGCTTTGCCGATATCCGCAGGCAGGGACACACCGTAGTCCTTTTTTGCCTCGTCCACCGTCGTCCCCCATCCATCCTTCAGCCGTGCAATCGCCCCGTCCAGAGCCGACAGCACCGTATCGCCATTGGCCATGTGCCGGGCGACCTTGCGTCCCTTGACGGCGGGTTCTCCCCTTTTTCGCAGGGACACGACCACCCGGTGGCGATCGTCGCCGAGGGCGTCTTTGGGCAAATCGAATGAAAACGATTCGGGTGTTTCGCCGGTCAGCAACGAACGCACCCGCTTGGTCATGCGGCGCTTCACGTGGGAGGGAATGTCAAACGGCTCCACCCGGGCGTACAGGGCCCAGCCGGACCCCAGCACCAGCGGAAAGAAATACTGCAGGGACACGGCGTCGCGCATCCGCATGTCCACCCGGTCAAACGTCTGCTCCATCCAGGGATGGGGAGAAGGAGAGCGGCGATCATACAGAACAAAATCGATGTTGCGCTCCGCAAGGGTTGCGGAGGCCACGGCATCGTCGTCCACGTGGAGAATCGACGGTTCGACGTTGACGATCCGGTTCTTCAGCGCGGAGAGCCCGTCCGGCAGGGTGGTCCCGTTTGCGAGGCCGATTTTCGCGGTGGAGTGTTCGACCGAATGCAGCACGTGGGCGGCAAAATCCCGGTCGCCCCGATCCCGGATGGCGGGCCTGGTGAGAATCGCCTTGCTGGACGGCATCGCGTGGGGTGACTCTTTAAATGGCGCAAAGGGACTGGGGCCTTCATAATCCGGGTCTTCCCCCACCCGGGGCGGCATCTCCCATCCAAACGGAATCGGTTTGTCCGGCGGCAGCGAGGTACAGAAGTACTTTCGACCATTGCCGCAGATTTCCCCTTCGTCCGCGTCAAAATCCGGCGCAACGGGAATCGCGCCCG
The DNA here is from genome assembly GCA_029565915.1 of Deltaproteobacteria bacterium. Classification (GTDB taxonomy): domain Bacteria; phylum Myxococcota_A; class Polyangia; order JAAYKL01; family JAAYKL01; genus JAKQNG01. The sequence continues at coordinate 423 of JAKQNG010000183.1, read as the reverse complement.
CCTGATCCCGGTAATAGGCCTCGATTTCGCTGTCCGGGGGTTTGCTGCATCCCTCGGTGACCCGCTGGACCCCCCAGGAGAGTCGCTGCCAGATGCGCTCCGCGCCGGTCAGGTTGTCCTGCTCGAAGCGGTACGTGAACAGAAACACCACCGTGGCGACCCCGAACGCAAAGGTAATAATGTTATTTGTCTTCTTATAAAAGGGCACCCTGGACGGGGCAGACGGTCGTTCCGACTTCGATGGGCTCCTGACCGGGGTCTTCTGAACCGGCGTTTCCGCCGCTGCGCTGTCCTGTTTCGATGCCGCTGCCGGCTGATGCTTCTTTTTCTTTTTACCGCCCATCGGCGAGTCCTCCCGTAGCTGGTTGTCAATCTGCGATGGGTCACTCTACCCGGTCGCAGGGGAAACTCAAGCCTCCAACG
>JAKQNG010000172.1 GCA_029565915.1 Deltaproteobacteria bacterium | reverse complement strand
GTTTCGGTGTCTGCTGTTCCGGTGTCTGCTGTTCCGGTGTCTGCTGTTTCGGTGTCTGCGGTTTCGGTGTCTGCTGTCTCTGTCCCATCCGTCCCATCCGTCCCATCGGTCCCATCACTGTCCGTGTCTGCTGTCTCCGTGTCTTCTGTCTCGGTGTCTGCTGTCTCGGTCCCATCGCTGTCGCTGTCCGTGTCTCCGTCCGCCGCGCTGCCATGGCATCCGGCCGTTCCCTCCACCCAGGTGCAGGACTGACCGGAAATCGCACAATCCGTCCAGTCCATCCACCCTCCGCCGCTGCACTGCTGCAGCATGCTGCCGTCGCACTGCATGTCGCCGTCCGTGCAGTCTCCACCGCCATCGCTTCCGCACGCGGCCATCAGCACACCCATCATCAGCCCGATTCGCATCCATGCCGTTTTCATGAAGACCTCCTGGTTGCAGGTGAAATCATACCACAGCCCGTTCACCGAGCGGACTGATTCCGGCTTGACCACCCGATGCGCCCCACTTAGGGTGCCCCCATGACTGCCTTCGGTTTTCAGTGGCACATCACAAATCGCTGCAACCAGCACTGCGCCCACTGCTACCAGACCGACTTCTCCGCACTGGGAGAGCCGTCCCTGTCGGATTTGCGCCACCTGTGGAACAGCCTGCAACAAGGTCTCGAAAACCGACCGATCCACGTCAATCTGACCGGCGGAGAACCATTCCTTCACCCCTCTTTCATGAAACTGCTCTGCTGTCTCGATGCCTCACCTTCCCTTGCGGAAATGCACATCATCACCAACGGCACCGCCGCCACGGATGAACAGCTCCGGGCGCTGCAATCACTGGGCAGGCTGGCTTCCGTCAAGGTATCCTTGGAATCCGCCGACCCGCACACCAATGACCGGATCAGGGGCCGGGGAAACCTGGACCGCGTCTGCGACGGCATCGAACGACTCCGGCGGAACACCGGAAAGGACGTGGTGCTCATGATGACCCTGTCAAAGGACAATCTGCACGACATCGACGGGATGGTGCGTTTCTGCCGGACCCGGGATGTCCGGGGGCTCATCCTCGAGCGGTTCGTGCCCCTGGGCCGGGGCGCTGGACAAAAGGATCGCATGCTGTCGCCGGCGGACTGGCAATCGGTGGTCAGCGACGTGCTGCGACTGTCTGACAGCGATCAACTCCCCTCGGAAATGACCGACTGGCGGGCCTTTCGACTTTCATTTGAAAACGGGGAGGTTGCGCTCGAAGGTGCCCTGTGCAATCTGGGCGACGAATCCATGGCCCTCATGCCGGACGGAACAGTCTATCCCTGCCGGCGCCTGCCGGTTCCCGTCGGCAATGCCGCCCGTGAACCCTTTGACGCCATTCTGCGCAGGCTCGCTTCCCGGTGCGCGCAAACCCACGCCGGACCGGACGATCCCTGCCTCGGCTGTCGGGCCCTCAGCGCGGCCATCGGGCGGGGATATCCTTGACCGGCACGCCGTCGATGTCGGGAATGATGTCCCTGACCAGTCCGGCGAAGCCGACATTCCGCACGCGCCGGGGATTCTGCCGAACTGCCAGCTGCAATCGCTTTTCCCATTCCTGCGGTTCGGCCTCGTCGATGCCGTCGTTCTTATGCCCCCATGTCATGCGCATGCGCAGGTCGTCGTATTCGTGCTGCCACGAACCCGTGTGATACACCACCTTTCCCGCCCCCTGCAGGGCCGTCTCCGCAGCGCGGTAACGCCGACTGTTCGTGAAGGCGATGGCGGCCTTTTCGTAAAACTCAAACGCCAGAGGCGCCGCCTGCAGCACCTGCAGCAGCAGATTCACGCCGTCTTTGACACATCCGTTTTCGATCCAGATTTCCATCATCAGGCGCAACAGCGATTCGGCACCGCCGCCGCCGGAATAATGCAGATTGTGCGCCAGGGCGGTTCGGAGGACGGCAATATCGTCCTCGAAGGACGCCATGGTCTGATAGGCCACCAGGTCCGAGTACAGCCACTCGTAATCCACCAGCACGCTGCCCTGCGGATTGGCGGGAATCCGTCGGAGGGCGTCTTTGCCCCGATCCCACAACGCATCGCTGTGGTGTTCCGAGTGCATCGTCAGCGATTCATAGGTGCACAGGGAAAAGTCGTCCAGACCATCGAGGGGCACCGCTGCCAGCTCGTCCCCACCCAGCTCCAGCCATTCATCCATCAGCGCATCCGTCCGGCTCATTTCGGCCCGGGCGGCCTCCTTCCATGCGGTGCTGTATTTCCCTGCCTTTGCGCCGGACACGCGGCGGCCGGTGCCTTCCTGGCCGATTTCCTCCAGGGTTCTGACCGACGCGGCAAGGTATATGGGCAATGCACAATTCAGAGCGCTGTAAGAAGAAAGATCTGATTCGACTTCGACTTCGTGCTCGCAAGAATGGGCCATGGGGTGATTCCTTCGTGTGACGGCCGGCACGGTTGCGCCGACTCGGTTCACCCCTCTATTTCGGCCGCTCGGGGTCAGATTGTGCCAAAAAAGTTTACGTTGTGTGCTTTTTTCCCGGCGCCCCTCCCCGGTACTCATGCGTCTTCAGTCAGGACCGCGGTCCACAATTGCGGAAAAGGGCTTTGGAATTCTGATGTTCCCGGCGACTGAGAACGCTCAAGAAGAAGGCGTATTGAAAATCCTGTCGAAGTTTTCAAAGAGAATCGTGTCGACGACGGCTGGCTCCAATCCCAGCCCCTTGGCGGGTTTGTCTTCTGAGAAATCGTATCGCCATTCGTCCCAGCCTCCGCCGGGCAACACAGGCATAAGGAATTCCTTTTCCTCGAGAATGTTGCGAGTGGCGTTCAAGATCTTGATCTGGGAAAGCCAGTGAAACCGTTTCCGGGCGTTCCAGGCGCATGTTCCAAACAAAATCCGACTCGCGTGTTTCTTGATGAACTCGATCCAGATTTCAGGCGAGCGCTGGAGTTCCGAGTACCACAACACAATGTCCTGGACAGTGGGACCGGCGGTGTCCAGATAGAGATTTTTGTGTTTGCGCAACAAATTCGCCAGTTCGTCCGGTTCGGTGCGGTATCCGGCGAGGCCCGAAACAATCACGGGAAGATTCCCGGTCGATTGGAGAAGAGTCGGTATCGATTCAAGGGGGAGCCGATCAGGAACCACGTGCAAGGGTCGCAATGCGCTCGCCGCGGTTTGTGCCAGCGTTCTGGCTTTCAGCGTTTTTTCGGAGAGGTAAATCCTGACGGCGTCGTACTGGTGGTCCGTTGACGGCAACGACCAGCCCTCCTTGAGAGGCAGGGCTATCCTGGAACCTTCCAGCCCGGGAGTCTTCGCCGCCTCCCAAAGAACCGCGAGCGCGTCATCCGATGATTTGATGTTCTTCAGCCCCACAAAGGACAATCCGATTAACTGGCTCGTAATGTCCATCCAGGTCTGGTTCCTTCTCAGCGCGCCTCCGTCCCCGACCTGATCGATTTCCATGAAAACATCGGTCAGACCTTTCACGGCCCTTCCGGGCGCCAGACCGGGCCTCGATCCCTTTCTCAGTCTTTCGAACACTTCCCGGGCTTTCTGAGAGTCGGCGAAGCGAATCGCGTTCTCGCTTTTGTCGATTGTAATGAGCTCGGTGCCGAGTGGCTTCTTGCCGTAGAACACGCGCCTTAAAATCAGGCCCTTTTCAGTCATCGGATTGTTGGGCAGCTCGGTCCTTGGATGGCGAAAAAAGAAGTTTCCCAGTCCGAAAGAGAGAAAGGCGCCTTTGTACACTTCGACTCCGACCGGCATGTGCGCGTGCGTTCCCAGTGTTCCGGACGCTCCCGCGTCGACGGCCTGGTGGCTGTGGTTGACGATGCCCGGGTAGGGTGTTGGAGAGAACTCCGTTCCTCCGTGATAGGTGAAAAAGAAAACGTCGCTTTTATTTCTCGCCCGTTCGAGCGCTTTTTCGAGATTGTCGTCCTTGAGCACCAGGGCGCCGGCCACAGTGCCGGTGGCCCCGTATGCCAGCCCGTTCAAGTGATTAATGCCTGTGAAACCGAACTTGACGCCTCTGACGTTAACAATTGCCGGCTCAAGAGCCTCTTCATGGTTTTTGCCTGCGGCGAAAGTGCTCAGCCAGGCTTTGCGGTACGCATCGATGCCTCTGGCGAGCTGTTTTCTCCCGAAATCGTTCAGATGATTGCCGCTCAGCTCCACAACGTCGATGCCCAGATGGTCCAGCACTTCGATCCATTCGGGCGAGAAACAGAACTTGAACATCTTTGAGGTCTGCTCGCATCCATCAACCATCGTGTTCTCCACTGATACGTGGCTGACATCCGCCTGTCGAAAAAGGGGAGCGACTTCCCGGACCGTCTCCTCCGGCGACCCGGGTTGGATGTCCGTATAGCCCTGTCCGAGCAGGCTGCAGCCCGTGAACAACAAGGTCCGGATTTCGTGGGGATCGAATGTCTGTTCCACTGCGAGGGGAGTCTTCGATTGGTATGGCAGCAGCAAGGGGTATTCCCCGAAATACGCCGCCCGCGAAGCCTCCCCCTTGGCCGCGCATCGCGCCTGCTGCGGCGCCATGGGATCGACGCCGGAAAGTTTCAGCGCGCGCAGTCTGGGGTCCATTTCCACAAGCGGCATGATTCCTATCGCAAACGGGTTTGTCGCGGTGAATTCCCTGAGCGATTCGAAATCCTCGAACTTGCGCAGCGAATCAGGCGCCAGCTTCAGCGCGTGCGCGACAGCATCGGACATCCGGGAGGTCGTGCAGATTTCTGTCGATTTTTCGAGCGCGCCTTTTTCGTATGTCTCAATGGGAGACAGAACGCCTGTCGCGGCCGCCGCGATGAGGGCGTATTCTCCGGACGGATCGAAATTGGAACCGGGTGGCATCAAAACGGCCACGGTGTTCAAATCGTCGCGATCGGTTCTGGCGACAGGCCGGTCTAAAAAGCGCCTCGCGTTTTCCACATATATTTTTCTGAGCACGTCGTCGGGCAGCGACAGCGAATCAAGTTCTCCCTCGTAAACTTTTCCATTGCCGACGTCCACTCTGTGGTGGAACCGATCAAATTCAAGGAATTTGCGGTACTCCATGTAGAGATTGGTTATTCCTTCCACGGTTCTGCGCTTGTTCCTGTCTCCGACCACGACATCGGTTCCGAACATTATCTGGTCCGCATGCCGTATGAATATGTCGCGCAAGCGATCTCTGGATTGGGAGAGGTTGGTGAGCTCGGCGTGCATCCACCCTTCGAAGCCGAAGCAGATGTCGGTAATCACGTTTGGAAAGCGGTTGAAAAGACAATCCATTCTCTCCACGTCCTCGGGACTGGTAAGGGTGAAGAGGTGGGGGTATATCCAGGGCAGCGCCGGATAGTCTCGCATCACGCCCAGATACTCGTCGCGGAACTTCGTATCCACGTGGGCCAGCACCGGCACTCCGTGAAGCTCGCAGAACCTGTAAAGCGAGTGCATGGATTGGGTGTCGAAGGCGCATATCCTGTGGTTTGCCGCTCCGTTGTAGAGCTTGACGCCTCGCGCGCCGCGGCCCAGGTAATCGACGAGCCTGGGGATCATGTCGGGGTCGGTCCCGTTGAGGAGCACAAAGGCACTCAGTCTGTCCGGGTGGGCTTTGACGAGCTTGAGCAGGAGCTCGTTGTTGTCGCAGGCGCTTTCCCATTCGGGCTGATTTTTCCCGTACGTGATGGAGTTGTAGATTCCCAGAAGGTTCATCCGCGCGATGCCGGACGCGTCCATTGCCTTGAGCATCCTGTCGGCCGCTGCCTCGCTGTCGATGTGCTCGTGAAAGGACGTGACGCCGTCCATCTGAACGAGATTCCGGCGTCCCAGCAGTTGTATGGCGTTTTCGTTTTTCTCGGGTTTCTTGTCGGCCCCGCAGCCGATGGACACCGCAACCGGCGCCGCCGCTATGTATTTCAAGAAGTCTCTCCGCTTCATGGTAATGATGTAATGATATCGCTGAAAGAAATACAATATCGACCCCGGAAAAGACCCGGCCTGTTGTGCCAAAAAAGTTTACGTTGTGTGCTTTTTTCCGGGTGTGTAAGACAACCGCTATGAGAGCACTGCGCCTCCTGCTGGCTTTTCTGCGACGGATTACCGACCTGCTCGGCCGCTATGTGCACGCCGCCCGCTATTTTCCCACCGTCATCACGGACAAGAACACCATTCAGGACTGGATCCTCCACGCGCGACGTTTTCAGATCGCGTTCGGCATCACCATCCTGCTGGGCATTCTGGCGGCCCCTTCCATCCCGTCGCCGGACCTGCAACGGGCTTACTGGAGCGCCGGCCTCCTCACCAGCCTGTCCCTGCTCTGGTTTGCCCTGCCCGGTGCGGCGCGGCGACGGCTCCAGCGCCAGATCGAAGGCACCGATCCGGCCCTGATGGCGCAGCCCCCTCTCATCCACACCGCTGCCGACGTCAGCGTGGAACACACCATCCTCGCCGTGCCCGCCGCTGTCGCCAGTCCGGTTTCCGCACCGGTGGGTGCCGGGGACGCGACCCTGCAGACCCCTGCTCTATCGCGATACGCGGTGGAAAAAGAAGTGGGACGGGGTGGCATGGGCATCGTGTACGAAGCCCACGATCGCACTCTGGATCGCCGGGTGGCCCTCAAGTCGTTTCCCGGTGCCCTGTCGGGGCGCGGCGAAGCGGTGGAGCGCTTCAAGCGGGAAGCCATGGCCCTGGCCCGGCTCGCCCATCCAAACATCGTGCAGGTGTACGATCTGACCGCAGCGGACGGCAACATCTGCATCGTCATGGAATATGTGGACAGCGGCGATCTGGCGGGACTCATGGAAAAAGGTCCCATGGACCGACACGCCGTCCTGCGGATTGCCGCCCAGCTGGCCCGGGCTCTCGCCTATGCCCACGCCCAGGGCATCATCCACCGGGACTTCAAGCCCGAAAACGTGCTCATGACCAGGGATGGCGTGCCGAAAATCATGGACTTCGGCCTGGCCAAGATGTCCGAAAAACCCAACATGACCGTGCAGGGCTCCATCATGGGCTCGCCCCGCTACATGAGCCCGGAGCAGGCCCGCGGCCACGGGACCGACGAGCGGACCGATATCTACTCTTTCGGCGTGACCCTCTACGAAATGCTGTGCGGCGCTCCGCCCTTCGAAGGCGACACCATGGCCATTCTGTACAAGCACGTCCATGAGGAGCCGCCCCCCATCCGCGAAAAGGTTCCCGACCTGCCTGAACCCCTCGCCGTCCTGGTGGAGCGGATGATGGCCAAGGACCCCGCCCTGCGCCCCGCCGCCATGACCGAAATCGTGGAGATCCTCGAAAGCCTGACCTGAGAATGGACTTCCGCACCCACTCCGCCTACCTGAAGACGCTGTACTTCGTCGTCTTCGTCGCGGCCGGATTCATCTCGCCATTCTCCACCATCTTTTACAAACACACCCTCGTGAATCCGGACGGCACCACTGCGGATCACCTCATCGGATGGATTTTTTTCTTCATGCCCCTCGTGGGACTGGCCACCAACATTCCCATGGGCATCGTCGCGGATCGCCTCCACCTGGGTCGCCACCTGATCACCCTGTGCTGCTTCGGCGCCGCCGTTTTCACCCTCCTGACCGGACTGGGAGGCACCGACGACGCCATGGCCCGTAGCCTCGATGCCCGGTTTGTCTGGATCCTGGTTGCCGTGCTGCTCTACGCGGTGTTCTACACACCCATCATCCCCATGCTGGACGCGGAATCCATGAAGCTCCTGGCGGTTCACGGACACCGCGAAAACTACGGCCGGATCAGGGTGTGGGGCACCGTGGGCTGGAGCGTATCCTGCGTGTTGATGGGCGTTCTCCTGCACCACGTCTACCACCTGCCGGTGGTGTTCTACGCGGCGGCGCTGATCTTCGTCCTGCTCGGCCTCGTGTCCCTCCGGGGCCTGCGCACCTTCCGGCGTCCCGCGCCCATCCGCATTCCCTGGGAGCACCTGCGCCGGGATCGCTCCTTTGCCCTCTTCCTCGTCTTTTCACTGCTGAACGGCATCCTGTTCTCCGCCTCGTTCCTCTACACGAGCTACTTTTTTGACGACGTGATGCAGTCACCCCTCGAAATCGGCATCGTGTTCGGCACCTGGACCATTTTTGAAATTCCCCTCATGTTCTACGCCCGCCCCCTCATCCGACGCCTCGGCAACCGCTGGCTGATCGTCCTCGGCCTGGTGTTGAACGGCCTGCGGCTGGTCCTCTTTTCCTTCTTTACAAAGGAAACGCCGTTTGTGTGGAAATGGGCGGCCGCCACCCTTCAGGGGGCCGCGTTCGGTGCCCTGCACATCGGCAGCATCGATTTCGTGGACCGGCAGGCCCACGGCGACATGCGGGCCACCTACATGAACATCTCCAATGTGGCGCGCACGGCCCTTGCGTCCGCCCTGGGCGGGAAACTCGGCGCCATGGTGGTAGCTGCCGGTGGTGCGGATCAGCTGATGATGGTCACGGGACTCGGTTCCCTCTGCCTGGTATTCTTTTTTGTTCTGTTCGTGCGCGGCCACGGTCCGCAGGAAGAATAATTTTACTTTTATTGTTCAGTTTCTTTTGCTGTTGAAATTTTGTTTACGGAATTGATTTTATTTACAGAACTACTCCCCGTTTTCCGGCCCTCGTGCACCCTGTACCGATAACATGACAAATATGAAAACCCACTTTCTATTATGGTTTGTCGTTCTACTCCCGACGTTTCCCGCCTGCAGCGATGATCGCCCCGCCACCGCTGATGGTGACACCGACAGCGATGGGGACTCGGACGGCGACAGCGATGGCGACTCGGATAGCGACGCTGACAGCGACAGCGATGCTGACTCCGACAGTGACGGCGATTCCGATAGCGACTCGGACGGCGATTCCGATGGTGATGCCGACGGGGACTCGGACGGAGACAACCTCTACTGGACAACTCCCGACGCTTACGGCCCACCGGGCCCTTACGGCGAAGCCCTGCAGAAGGCGCTCCATTTTTACGACGCCAACATGTCGGGCATCGGCATCACGGGCGGTCGCCTCGAATGGCGCGGCAACTCGGAAGTGGGCGACTACGCTGTGCCCCTCTTCTGCAACGGAGAAAACCCCGAGCATTCCAACTGCGTGGACATGTCCGAGGCGTATGTGAATAAGTACATCCACATCTTCGACCCGGACGGCATCGGCACCATCAATGTGGGCGGCGGTTTCCACGATTGCGGCGACCACGTCAAATTCGGGCTTCCCCAGGCCTACTCCGCGTCCATGCTGGCCTGGGCCATGTACGAGTTTCCCGAGTCGTTCATCGCGTCCGGACAGGCCACCCACGCCATCGACATCCTGCGCCGGTTCACCAGTTACTTCCTGCGCAGCACGTTCCGGGAGCGGGACGGCCGCGTCATCGCCTTCTGCCACCAGGTGGGCGTGGGCACCATCGACCACAATTTCTGGGGTCCGCCGGAGTTGCAGAAGGCCGAAGATTTTCCCAGACCGGCGCGATTCGCCACCGAGGAAACCCCCGGTTCGGACGTGACCGCCGCCGCCGCCGCCCTGGCGGTCGCCAGTCTGGTGTTCCGGCACGACGACGAAAAGTGGGCGGACAAATGCCTCGATACGGCACGGGCCCTCTATGCGTTCGCGGTTGCATATCCGGGCTGCGCGAACAGCGGCGGATTCTATCCGTCCGAGTACGAGTGGGACGATCTGGCCTGGGCCGCCATCTGGCTCCACATCGCCACCGGCGAGGCGTCCTACCTCGACGACATCGTCAGCGAGGACGGCAACCGCTACACGGGGTTCCTCGGCCACATCATGGCCAGCACCGCGGACGACTGGTACAACGCCTGGGTGCACTGCTGGAACACCGTGTGGAGCGGCATGTTCGTCAAGCTCGCGCAGGTTACCGAAAACGAAAAGTGGACAAAAATCGCGCAGGATCATGTGAATCTCTGGGCCGGACTGGACGGCAACCGCACCGTAACGCCCGGGGGACTCAGCTTCCTGTCCCACTGGGGCACCCTGCGCTACAACACGGCGGCCCAGATGACCGCCCTCGTATGGGCAAAGCACACGGGAGAGGACGCCTACGTGGACTGGGCGCAATCCCAGATGGAGTACATCTTCGGCGACAACCCCATCGGCAAGTCCTACATCGTCGGCTTCGGCGACGACTGGCCCGTGCACATCCACCACCGGGCAGCCCACGGCTCTACCAAAGACAACAGCCTGTACATTCCCGAAACGCCCAGCCACACGGCCTGGGGCGCCCTCCTCGGCGGTCCCACGGCCGATGACTCGTACATCGACGACATCTGGGAATACACCTACACGGAGGTCTGCACCGACTACGCATCGTCCCTGGTCAGCGCCCTGGCGGGCCTCTATTCTTTTGTGGCCATTGACGGCGACGGGCTGGGACAGGCGCCGGTGGCCGACTTCCCGCCCCTGGAACCCGAACAGATCGAATACTGGGTGGACGGAAAAGTGGGCCAGGACGACGGCCAGATCAGCGAAATCAAACTGCTCATCCACAACGAATCGGTCCATCCACCCCACCTCGATCCGCTGCTCTCGGTGCGCTACTACTTCAATGTGAGCGAGCTGGCACAGTGGGATCAGGGCGTCGAGGACATGCGGGTGCAGCTCACCTACGACGGCCGGGCCGTGGACAACGGCATGCTCAATTCCGGGGACGGCCTGCCCACCATCGTCACCGGTCCTTTTGCCTGGGACGAAGACGAGGGCCTCTACTACTTCGACTTTGCATTCACGGGCTGCAAGTTCTACGGCTCCATTCCGCTGGAGTTCCAGCTGGTGGTGGACTTTGCCTCGGACTATGCGTTTCACCAGGACAGCGCCAACGACTACAGCCGTCAGGGACTCCCGACGGGGGACGATTACGCTGTGGCGAACCGCGTCACCATGTACAGCGACGGCGTGCGGATCGCCGGAGAGGAGCCGCCGCGATGAACAAGCTGAAAGGCCGACCGTTTCTGATGATTTTCCTGCTGCTGGCGGCCGCGGCATTGTGGGCCTGCGAAAAGCCCGTGACCGGCACCGCCGCCGGAGACGACACGGACGACACGGATACGGGCACTTCCGGCGACGGGGATTCCGACAGCGACGCGGACAGCGATGCCGACGGCGACGCGGACGACGACACGGACACCTGCGCCAATCTGGATCTGACGCTGGAGCGCCAGCCCGTCACCATTCTCCTCGTCATTGACCACTCCGCATCCATGGACCTGCAGATGGGCGACAACGACACCCGCTGGAGCGTCATCGTGCAGGCCCTGATGGGCACCTCCGTCGCACCGGAAACCGGGCTGGTGTGGCAGATGGAAGACCGGGTGAATTTCGGCATGATGCTCTTCACGGCGGTGCGCAACGAGCCGGAGACCTGCCCGCTCCTCGACACGGTGGAGCCCGATCTGTTCAACGGCGACGCCATCGCCGACATCTGCCGGGCCGACGACGAAACCTACAAGGGCGCATCGCCGGTTCCCGAGGCCATTTCCGCAGCGACGGACATGCTGACCGCCATGACCGGACCGGGTCGCCGCCTCATCCTCCTCGCCACGGACGGAATGCCCCAGACCTGCGATACCCTCGCGGTGGCCGATGACCCGGAAGGCCGCAGCGACACCATCGAAGCGGTGGAGGCCGCGTGGACAGCCGGCATTTCCACGTTCGTGGTGGGCGTCGGCGACGAAGGGTCGGATGAGTTTCTCCAGCAGGTGGCGGATGCGGGCGCGGGACTGTCACCCGACGGCAGCGAACGGGCCCTCTATTACCGGGGCGCCACCGAAAACAGCCTGGTGGATGCCATTGCGTCTGTCATCACCGAAGAATCCCGCAGCTGCGTGTATGAGCTGGACGGCAAAGGGGTTGCCGCTGGCGAAGAAAGCGCAGGACACGTGCTGCTCGATGACGTGGAGCTGGAATGGAACAACGCGGACAACGGCTGGCGGATGAAGAGTCCCAGTGAATTCGAACTCCTCGGCGACGCCTGCGAAACGATTCAGCTCGGCGATCACCACCTCGAGGCGGACTTCCCCTGCGAGGTCATCGTCATCATCGAATAGTCTGTTCAGGGTTTTTCAAACGGTCCGGGAAGGCTGCGGATATCGGGCGGTCCGTCGTCGCTGCTGTCGGGACGGCTCCACTCGTCGGCAAAATGGCTGACCCGGAACACGACGAGTTTCTTATTCCGCCAGGCATTCCAGGCCATGAGACCCATGATGACGAGCGCCAGCAGGGACAGGGTTGCCTGAACAACCTGAAACACGAGGCCGATGAGGGGAATCCACGCCACAATACCCAGCGCCAGGAACGACAGCATCCACGCGGCCCATGTGAAAAGGGACATCACCGCGCAGTAGCGGACGAACCGGTTCTTCGATTCGATGAAAACAAACACCAGGCCGAACAGGCACGCGAGGGCCGCGGCCATCCGCTGTTCCATCCCCGTGCTGGAGGGCGCGGTGTCCACCGGTTCAAAATGAAAGAAGGTTTCGGTTTTCATGGCCACGCTTGAAGCACCGGCCGGATGAATTGTCAATTACCGTGAACGGTTTCAGTCGGGATTGAGGCCATCGGGGATGTCGGTATCTTCGGTATCCGCATCGTCGTCATCGTCATCGTCATCATCGTCATCATCATCATCGTCGTCCCCGGCATCGTCCGGCACACAGAGAACCTCGCGACACGACGCCAGTTCGTCAAACGCGCAGATCTCGGACCGGTTGCCCAGATCGTCCAGCCGTCCGCACACGGCGTCCCCTTCGAGCCCGTCGATGTCGTCGATGCAGGCATCAACCTGTGCAGGCGTGTAGTCCACCGCGATATTCCGGGTCCGGCACTGTTCCTTGTAGTAATAGAGGCACTGGTCGAGATCGAAGCCGGCGTCACATCGTTCGCGCAACTCGCAGCGAGCGGTTTCCACCCGGACACATTCGCCGTAGTCGGGCCCCGCATCCATGCAGGCGGGCAGGAGAATCAACACCGGAACAATTGACAGGACTGTCTTTTTCATAGTTCGATAATTAGTTGCGGCGTCTGCACGGGTCAAGAAATCGGCTTTTCGACCGGACACCGGGCCCGAACCGCAATGCATCCATGAAAGCCGAACAGAAAAAAATCGTCCTCGCCACCGCGAATGCCCGCTATTCCCACACGTCACTGGCGCTCCGCAGCCTGCTTGCCAACCTGCGGGAATTCGAAAAGGATGCGGTCCTGCTGGAGTTCACCATCACTGACCGACCGGCGGACGCAGCGGAAGCCATCCTGTCCAGAGAGCCTCGCTTTGTCCTCCTGTCCGTCTACCTGTGGAACGCCGTATTTCTCAACGAAGTCGCGTCGATCATCCGTGCCGTGGCCCCCGCCGTAACCATCGTGCTCGGCGGGCCGGAGGTTTCCTTCGAAGACGATCTGCCCCCGGTTGCCCAATGGGCCCACCACATCATCGCCGGCGAAGGCGAACTGCTGCTGCCTGCCCTGCTGGCGGCTCTGGCAGCCGGACGTCCTTTTGCCCGCTTCACCCGCGCCACCCCGCCGGATCTCTCGGGCATCGCCCTTCCCCTGCGGCTTTACACCGACGAGGATATCCGCCATCGGGTGCTCTACGTGGAATCGTCGAGGGGCTGCGCCTTCGGCTGCGAGTTCTGCCTCTCCTGCCTCACCGATCGGGTGCGCTTCTTCGATCCCGTGGCGCTGATGCCCGCCCTTGAGGATCTGTGGAACCGGGGCGCCCGGAAATTCAAATTCATCGACCGCACCATCCACGCGGGAAAGGCGGAGCGCATCCTCCGCTTCTTTCTCGACCGGAATGTCGAAGGACTTTTTGTGCATTTCGAAATCGTCCCCGATCACCTGACCGATCCACTGTTCGATCTGCTGGCAAAGTTCCCGTCCGGCGCCGTGCAACTCGAAGCCGGCGTGCAGACCTTTGACCCGGAAGTGGCAGCCCGCGTGGGACGAAAACAGGACATGGACCGCACCCTGCGGAACCTCCAGCGGCTGATTGCCACAACCGGTGTGCACATCCACAGCGATCTCGTCGCCGGCCTGCCCGGCGAAACCATGGCCGGCTTTGCCGACGGCTTCAACCGCCTGCTCGCCACCGGCGTGCACGAAATCCAGGTGGGTATCCTGAAGCGCCTGCGGGGAGCCCCCATCGACCGACACACGGCGGCATTCGAAATGGTCTACCGGAATACGCCCCCCTACGACGTCCTCCAGAACAGGGACATCCCGTTTGCGGACATGCAGCGCCTCAAACGGTTCGCCCGGTTCTTCGATCTGGTGTTCAACAGCGGCAATTTCCGGCGCACCGCCCCGTCCCTGTGGGCGGCCGACACGCCCTTCAACGGATTCATGCGCTTTTCCGACTGGATGCACGATGCGGTGCACAACACGGCGGACATCTCCCTGGACCGCCTTGCCACGCTGATCTTCCGCTATCGAACGGAGATTCTCGGCCACGCAACCGGGAACACGGCCGATGGCCTGCTGGCGGACTTCGTCTCGGCGGGGCGGACCCGGTTTCCCGCCTGCGTGCGCGAAGCCGCCACGGTCCCCCTCCCCACCGGCCGTCCCGGACGCCGGAGCGCGCTCCTGCCGCCCAGACAGGAACGCCGGAAAGGAGGTGTGCAATGAAGTATTTCGTTGCGGACACCACCGCGGAAACCGGCATCCGCCAGCTGACGGCCGACAAGGTGGTACTGAATCCGGACGGCACTCTCCGTTTCCGCCATCCGGATACGGGCGCCGACATCCACGTGCCGCAGGAAGACTGGTCCACGGACTGGGATCGGACGGTGGTGCCCGCCTACAACCGCCTGTGTGGGGACATCGCGCGACTGGAAACGGAACTGGATCGGCTGAAACGCTCCCGGGGCGAACTGGTGGCGGCCTGTCCGCGGCTGCAGCGACTGGTCCGGCAGATGAGGCTGTTCTGATGAAAGAGCGATCATGAGCCGACGGTACCGGGCTGTCGTCCGCATTCTCGGCGCACTGGCGGTGGGCCTCGTCCTGTGCATGGCCATCCTCCTGGCGGGCGCCCTCTCCACCATCGGTGTCTACCGGGTACCGGCCACTGCGGATCGGGACCCCGATCTGCCAACCATCCCTCTGGCCGGATACCTGTTTCACGGCCAGACTGCGGGGGATCCGGAATCGCCGGTCATCATTGTCCTCCACGACGGCCCGGGTGGCGACTATCGTTCGCTGCTGCCCCTGCTCCTCTTGTCTGACCAGTACTTTCTCGTGTTTTACGATCAGCGCGGTTCGGGGCTTTCGCCGCGGGTTCCTCCTGCGCAGCTCAACATGGAACAATATCTCGAAGACCTGGACGCCTTTGTAGAACGGTTCGGCACGGATCGGGGTGTTGCGCTCATCGGTCACGGATTCGGCGCTTCGCTGGCGGCTGCCTACATCGGTCGTCACGGCGAAAAAGTAAACGGTGCCGTTCTGGTGGAACCCGGTTTCCTCACTGCCTCCGTGGGCAATCGGTTCATGGGATCCACCAGCGGAATGATGCCTCGACGCCTGAAAAAGAACGATGCGGCCTGGCTGATCCGATCCGTTTTCACCGCCCTCCACGTCAACGGCCCGGACGGCCACGAACGGCGCGACTGGTTCAACGCCCGCGTCGAGGCCATGGACTCGTTTGAAAATCCCCGGGCGCCCCTTTTCTGCGGCCGGCGCATGGATTCCGCCTGGATGCCCCGCTGGCGGGTCGGCGCCATGGCATCCGACGTCCTCACCAGCTCGATGTATACGGAAGACGGCCCCATTCCTCCGGCGGACCTGAAACGCCTGGCCCGATGGGACGGCGAAGTGCTGTTTCTGGCCGGCGCCTGCAACACCGTCACCGGAGCGGATCTCCAGCGTCAGCACATGAAGCTGTTTGCCGGACCGGCCCTGCGCATCATCCCCAACGCCGGGCACACCCTCATCGGCGAACAGACAGAACTGACCCTTTCCGCCATCCGCGAATACCTGCAACGGGAACCCCGTTCTTTACATTTCTTCTGACAACGGGCAATCTGTTCGGCCATCCGCACAGATGAGCGGACACCCTGCATCAAGGAGTCATTGTCCATGTCGAACCCATGTCCCTGCCATTCCGGCAAAAACTACGACGACTGCTGTGGTCCTTACATTACAGGGACAGCAGTTCCTCCCACCGCAGAAGCGCTCATGCGCTCGCGGTACACCGCCTTCACGGTGGCGGACATCGACTACATCCGGAACACCCGCCATCCGGGCAGCCAGAACGACTTCGACGAAAAGGGCACCCTGAAATGGGCAAAGGAATCCCACTGGCTGGGATTCGAGGTGCTGCGGACCGAGGCGGGCGGCGAATCCGATGAGGGCGGCATGGTGGAGTTCATCGCGAAATACACAGTGAGCGGGAAAAAGCAGGATCACCACGAAGAGGCCCTGTTCCAGAAGCACGAGGGTCGCTGGTACTTCATGGACGGCGACTTTGTCCGTGCAAAAACCTATGTGCGCGAAGCCCCCAGAATCGGTCGCAACGACCCCTGTCCCTGCGGCAGCGGCAAGAAATTCAAGAAGTGCTGCGGCTGATAAAACCGGCGCTCCTCCTTGTGTCCGTCCTGCTCGCCATCGCCTGTGAGCAGCCCGTTTCCACTGGTCGCACCGTCGCTCCTTCCGCCATTTACGGAGGTGTGCAGGAGAGCCGCTGGCCCGCCATCGGCGCCCTCATCGATGCCCGGTCCAGCAATTCGTTCTGCAGCGCGGTGCTCATCGACGCGCAGTGGGTACTGACCGCGGGACACTGCATTCAGGACCAGCAGCCCGCCGACCTGGTGTTCCGCGTCGGCGACAATGCGGACGCCCCCGGCGACGACTTCACCGTAACCGGAATCGTGCGCCACCCCGGCTTTCTGGAAGGACCCTACCTGCACGACGTCGCGCTGCTGCACATCGATGGCGACACATCCGCACTGTCTCCCCTGCCCCTTCGCGATACGCCCATGGACGGCGAGGAAGGCACTGCCCTGCGCTACGTGGGATACGGCTATGACGAAGCCGGCACAAACGGCATCAAGCAATCGGCCGACATCCGGGTATCCAGCATCGGCACCGCCACTTTCACCAGCCGCTGGGACGATACAACTCGCACGGGGGTGTGCTTTGGCGACTCGGGCGGCGCCGTCCTCTCCGATGCGGACGACGCGGCGGTCCTCTGCGGCATCATCAGCAACATCATCGCCTACAACGACGACGGCACCGAAGACACGGACCGGTGCATCGGCGCGTACACGGCCATCCGGGTGGACCGCTACCTGCCGTGGATCATATCCGTCATCGGCGGTGCAGCGCCGGACTGCACGACGACGCCTGTCTGCCTGTGCGACGACGCCTGCGGCGAAAACGGTACCTGCGACAACGATCGCTGCGCCACAGCCAACTGTGAAAACGGCTATGACTGCCTGTTCGACTGCGACTATGACGACGGCGCCTGCATCAGTGATTGCTACGCGTCTCTGCTCGCCGACGAAGCAGCCCTTCTCTATTCATTCATCGACTGCGGAGCCCGCTATTGCGCTGACGCGGCGCAGGGCAGCGTTTTCGAGTGCCTGAACCTCCATTGTCACGATCCGTTCCACGGATGCTTTCATGCCGATGACTGCGACATCAGAGGTGGCGACTGCCCGTTGGAGGAAGCCTGCACGTTCGGCCGGTTTTCGCTCACTTTCTGCGAACCATCGGCCGGGGGCGGGGTTGGCGATACCTGTGACGGCAGCGACACGGAGGCACCGCAGTGTGAAGACGGCCTCGGCTGTGCAGAGGACTTTGACGGTTTTCGCTGCCGGGCCCTGTGCCTGACTGACGCGGACTGCGAAGAGGGAGAGTCCTGTTCAGATGTCGTCGTGTTTCCCGCCGACAGCACGGAGGTGCACTACTGCTCGTCCGGAG
Source organism: Deltaproteobacteria bacterium (assembly GCA_029565915.1). Taxonomy (GTDB): domain Bacteria; phylum Myxococcota_A; class Polyangia; order JAAYKL01; family JAAYKL01; genus JAKQNG01. The sequence continues at coordinate 261 of JAKQNG010000172.1, read as the reverse complement.
AACACGCGGCTGTGGCGGACAACTGCAACTGCAATGCGGCCGGATCCCCGTCGCCTTTGTCACTGCTGTTTCTGCTGTTCTGATCCCGGGCCACCACGGTCAGGCTGTCCTTGGAGAGTTCCCGCAGCAGCACCGTTGCGTAGCATCCGGGGGGCAGCGTAAACGCCAGAAAGAGATACGGGCCGTCCCCGTCGCTCCCGTCCGCCACCTGCCAGTCCGTAACAAAGAAACGAAAGGGCCGTCGTCCCCCCGCGCATTTCC